>CAYNNS010000052.1:0-14692 GCA_964398345.1 uncultured Gemmatimonas sp.
AAACCTTTTCTCGGTTACGGGCTCGACGCTTCCGTCGGCCATCAACACGGCACGATACCCATGGGCGGGCACAGGTGAATAAGCCAGGACCGAATCCGGCATCAAATCGCCTTCGTTGAACCCGGCGCCGAGATAAACATATCGCTGGCCGCTTTCAGGGTCGTAGGTGATTTTATCGGTGCTCAGCTCATTCATCATCTCCTCGAACGTGTTTGGCAGGCGAGGCCCGTCAATTGAGAATTGTAGGATGCCGTAAGCGGGGGCCTGCGTGAGCCCCACCACTAATCTGTGGCGGTCAGACGGAATTACCGGCAATTCGAAAGTGACCTCGCCGTTCAGCTCGCACTGGCCCCAGAGCTGCGACTTGCTGCTCCAGGACGACTTGAAAAACTGATCCGTGGGTTGTCGCGAGACCTTGCAGCGCTCAATTCTCGGCGCTATCGAGGTCCCGGCAATCGGCAAGGTTACAAAGGGAGTGGGCGCCGCAATGCCCAGGTTGCTGGGCATGGCCATGCGGTGCTTCAGGCGCATGGCGAGAAACCAGCGAGCCCGGGAAAGCTGGTCCGCCGTCATGGTGCCGGCTGCGAGGTCGGCCTCCGGGTTGGGGTAGTGGTAATACGAGACGGCGTTGCCCCGCAGGATCTTGAACGCGTGGCCGGCCAGTGTGACGCTGCGAGCCGTGCCGGTGTAGATCGCCGCAATACCAGGAAACGGCGGCGTGTCCTTCAGGCCGTCGCCGTCGAAGATCTCCGGGTTCTTGCCGTGGCTGACAAAGTAGGTGTCGGCCTCTTGTGCACTCTGGAACTCGGGATCCGCGTGAGGGTGAGCCAGGCCAAAGTAATGCGCGACCTCATGAGCCAGGTCCCAGTACCTTCCCGTGTTAGTTCCCGTGAACGCGACAAAATTGTAGTCGATCCAGGAAAACGAAGCAGCCGTTGGCTCCGGACCGGGACCGTGGTGGAGAAAAACGACCAGCTTTCCCGGGTTCTCGGCGGCGACCCGATCTGCCGCTACCTTGGCCTCCGCCCAGTTGGAGTCTCCCGTGCCAAGCATGTTGTTGATGATGGTGGATCGCAGCCCTACAAAATCGTGAGCTTCGTCGAAGGAGAACCGCACGTTGGCATGCGTGAAGGCCCTGGTCAGGAACACGACCTGGCGTTTCAGGTCTGCGCGATCCACAGGGGTCTCGCGGTTGCCGTGGTCATCGCTGACCTGGAAGAACCGGATTGGTATGGTCACCTCGGCAGCGGTCGTCGCCGCATCGCCTGCGCCGAGCGGAGGGGTAACGCTCAGAAGTGCTGTGAACAGCAAACCCACCTGGGTAGGTCGCCGCATAGGTACCCTCCTCGAGCTCGCCGAAATCCGGCTTCTCCGTCAACCCACAGGAACAGGTAAGGCTGCCACAGGGATCCTAGGAGAGTCTCAGATACTAATCGAGCCTGCGCCGCCGAACGTCAAGGGGAGGGAGATGCGGGGCGCTTTAAGACCCGCACCACTGTAATCATTTCGTCGCGGAAGTCTGCTGTGAGCTGCCCGACGCCCCGACCCCCGCAGCTAGCCTCCCGGCGGGAGAAATTCCCGCATCGCCCGCGTGACCACACCGCGGTGGCTCAGAAAGATGTAGTGCCGCCCTCCCGGAATCTCCACGATCCGCGCTCCCCGCACTTGTTTCCGGAAACGCTGCAGGTGCTCGTGCCGCACCGCCACGATGAGGGAGAACGCCTCCGCCGTCCGCTGCCGATCGCCGGCATCCAGCAGGGACAGGTAGGGGTAGAAATCCTCGGCCCGCCTGGGCGCGGCCCAGAGCGCCAGCACCGGCACGCGAATCCTGTCGAGCTCGCTCGGGCTCTCCCCTTTCTCCAGCTCCGCCGTTGAAGGCGTCGGCCCGCCCCACCCGTTCATCGCCCGCACCTCGGCCTTCGGAAAACCCGGCCCCAGCACGTGGACATACCACGCCGTCAGCGAGTCCAGGTCGTTGACGTGCGGGAGCGGGGGCTTCGGAGTCGGCGAGGACCGCTTCCAGCGCTGGTCGGGTGCGAGCCGGGGGAAATCGAAGGAGGCGTCGAGGTAGACGAGGCGGGTGACGCGCTCCCCGAAGTGCACGCCGAGGTAATTGAGCTCGCTCCCGCCGAAGGAGTGGCCAGCGAAGGCAGCCCGGCGAATGCCGAGGGAGTCGAGGACCCGCACGATGTCGCCGGCGAGCGTCGGGGTGTCGTAGCCGAAGAGCGGTCGCGAGGAGGCGCCGAAGCCGCGCCGTGTGATGCCGACCACCCGGAAGCGGTCGGTGAACTGTACCGCGAAACCGTCGAAAACGTGCGCGGTGTCGCCATAACCCGCGAGCAAGACCAGCGCGGGGCCCTGCCCTCCCCACTCGAGGACTTCGAGGGTGACGTCGGGCCGGACCGCAACGAACGCGACTCGGTGCGGCGAGGGGTCCTTCCATTCGCCCTGGGCGTGCGCTCGGCCGGCGGCAGCGAGAGCTGCCAAGCCGAGCAGCGTCGCCCGGGTCATCTACTCGTCGCGCAGGGCGCTCATTGGATCAATGGCGGTCGCCCGGCGCGCCGGGAGATACGAGGCCAGCGCCGCGATGGCGAGCAGCACCAGCGCCACTCCGCCGAACGTGACCGGATCGGTGGCGCTCACCCCCACCAGATAGCTGCTCACGATCCGGGTCAGAGCCACCGAGGCAAGCAGGCCCAGTCCGATCCCGATCCCCGACACGAGCATCCCCTGGCCGATGATCAGCCGGCGCACGTCGGCGGCGCTGGCTCCCAGTGCGACACGCACGCCGATCTCCCGGGTGCGTTGCCGCACCGAGAAGGAAATGACTCCGTAGAGGCCGAGCGCCGCGAGCAGCAGCGCGAGCCCGGCGAAGGTCGCCGAGAGCGCGAGCAGGAACTTGGTCTGGGACTGGGCCTCCGCGACCCAGGACGCGAGGGTCGCCATGCCGGCCACGGGCACGTCCCGATCGATCGCTTCGACCTCGGTGCGAATGCGCGCGATCAGGCCGGTGGGGTCGGCCGCGGTGCGCACCGTGAAGGTGATGGGCAGAAACGACTGGAGCACGTAGGGCAGGTAGATCGTCTCCCGGCCCTCGGACGCGAGCGAGGTCGAGCGCACGTTGGCCACCACACCCACGACGCTCACGGGAACCCGCTCGAGCTGGAAGGTCTTCTCGTTGAAATGATCCACCAGGATCTGGGCTCCCAACGGGTTTGCCTTCCCGAAGACCCGGGCGACGAACTTCGCGTCGACGATCGCGACGTCGAGCGCCTGGTCTTCGTTGTCGGAGCGGACAAAGGTCCGGCCGGACAGCAAGGGGATCCGCATGGTCTCGAAGTAGCCCGGCAGGACGGCCCGGTAGTCCGCCTTGTTGGTCCGGTACTCGTCGTCCGTCCCGCCGATCTTGCCGTAGGACCCGACGGAGTACTGCTCGCCGCCGGCCAGGGGCAATGGTGTGACGCCCCCCACGGCTTCGACGCCCGGGATGGTGGCCAGGCGTTCGCCCATCTGGTTGACGAAGGTCGCCCGGGACTGGGTCGTCAGGTATTTGATGAACGGAACCGGCGCGTTGAACGTCACGACGTTCTTCGATTCGAATCCGGGGTTCACTCGCTGGATGGCGGCGAAGCTCCGCGCCATGAGTCCGGCGCCAATCAAGAGCACCAGCGACAGCGTCATCTCGCTGATCACCAGCACGGTGCGCAGCTTGTTGCCCCTGGCTCCGCCGGTATCGCTGCCGCGGTCGCGCAGCCCGTCCGAGAGGTTGCCGCGGACTGCGCGGAGCGCAGGCGCCAGGCCGAACAGGATCGCCGCGACCACGGCGACTCCGGCCGCGAACAGGAACGCGCCGCTATCGAGCGACACCGTCTCGATGCGGGGCAGGTTGGCGGGCGCGAGCGCCTTGATCACGCGGATCCCCTGCCAGGCGAGTACCAGCCCGAGCGCCATGCCGCCGGCCGAGAGGAGCAGGCTCTCGGTGAGCATCTGGGATACGATGCGGCCCCGCCCCCCACCCAAAGCCGAGCGGACGGCGATCTCGCGGCCGCGCTCGGAGGCCCGCACCAGGAGCAGATTCGCGATGTTGGCGCACGCGATTAGCAACACGAAGCCCACCGCGCCGAGGAGCGCGAGCAAGGCGGGCCGGGCGTGCTCGACCACGTCGCCGTGCATGCTCTCCACCCGGATCTGGAGATTGTTCGTCTTATGGAACTGGTAGAGCTCCCGCAGGCGAGTGGCCAGGCGGTCCATCTCGTCCTGGGCCTGCCCCAGTGTCACCCCGCGCTTCATCCGGGTGACCACGGTGAGAAAGGCGGCGTCGCGCTGGAAGTCGGCGAGGTTGCTGGGCATGACGCCCCAGGCGTCGATGTTGCCCGGCATGGCGGCGTCCGCCGGCAGATAAAGGCGGAAATTCGGGGGGAGCACCCCGACGACTTCGGAGCCCCAGCCGTCCATGAGGATGGTCTTGCCGATGACCGATGAATCTCCGCCGAAGCGGCGCTTCCACAGGCCGTAGCTCAGGACCACCTTGCCGGGGGGGAGCTTGGGGTTCGGTTGGCCGAACAGCTTGGGATCGATGGCGAAGGCATCCTTCTCGACGTGGGTCCGGCCCAGGATCGGCCGGACCCCCAGGAGGCTCAACGTGTTCCAGCTGACGTAGGCGTTGGTGATCCGCTCCGCCGGCCCGTCTCCGGTGAGGGTCCCTTGAATGGCGATCGCCGCGCCGAAACCCTCGAACCGCTTGGTCTCGGTCTGGTAGTCCTTGTAGTCGGGTCCCGAGACGAGCGAGCGCGCGACGTTGGTCTTGGGGAGGTGGGTCCAGACGAACGCCAGGCGATCCGGCTCCTGGAAGGGCAGGGCGCGGAGCAGAACCGCGTTCACCACGCTGAAGATCGCCACGTTGCTGCCGATGCCGAGCGCCAGGGTGAGGAGGACGACGCCGGTGAAGAGCGGCCTCCGGGCGAAGGAGCGAATCGCGTACTTCAAGTCACGCAGGAAATCCAGCGTCATGGTGCGACCTCGAGATCTGAGCGGTCAGCGGGAGAATCTGAGCTACTAAAGATATCGCCGTGTTGCGGCGCAGGTTGCCCGGAAGGATAATTGGGGGCATGGACACGACCTCGATTCATATGGTGAGCTCCGAGCTCGCCCACGTGCTCAAGGAAGCCTTTGCCGGCGCGCCGGGACCCTGGACCTACTTTACCGACAACCGTGCGGGGGTCGGCATGATCGCCGTGATCGACAGCCTGACCCCGGAAGAGGCCTCGGCCAAGGGGGGGCCCACCGGCTCGACGATCGCGGGCCACGTGCACCACGTCTGCGTCAGCCTCACCCTGTCGACGGCGTTGATCACCAAGAAGGGCTCCGCCCGCGACCGCACGGGGAGCTGGGTGGTGACCCAGGTGAGCGAGCAGGACTGGCCGAGGCTCAAGCAGGAGCTGCGGACCCAGTATGATCGCTCCCTTAAGCTGATGCAGTCCCGCATGGAGTGGGATGAGGAGAGCTTCGGCGCGGCGCTGGGAGCGATCGCGCACGCCGCCTACCACCTGGGCGCGATTCGGCAGCGGTTGCTGGCCGCGGGAATGCTCAGGACCTGACGACGGGCCTGACCGCCTGATACAAGAGCGGCACCAGCTGCATCGACGCCGCCAGGCAGACCACCAGCCCGAAGGCCGTCACGAGACCCATCTCCGCCACGCCCGGGAAGCGGGCGAAGCCAAGACACGCGAACGCCGCGATCGTGGTCAGCGTGGTGAGGAACATCGGAGGGCCGGTGTCGGCGAGCACCGCCTCCGGTGATTCCCCACGCTCCAGCCGGTCCACGATATGGATCCCGTCGTCCGAGCCGAGTCCCACGAGCAGCGGGGTCACCGCGATCGTCAGGATGTTGAGCTCGAGCCCCAGCACCGCCATCAGCCCGAGTACCACGGCGATCCCGGCGACCATCGGCACCAGGCAGAGCGCCACCAGTCCGGGACGGCGGAAGCGCAGCGCCAGCAGCAGCAGGTTGAGTAACACGCCGAGGCCGGTGGCGAGCAGCAGATCGTGGCGGAGGATCCTGGTGTGGGTGGCACCGCGGAGCGCTTCGCCCACGAACCGCACCTGCTGGAACGCCGGGTCGTGCGACGCGTCCACTGCGCTGGTGAAGCGTTCGACGACGCCTCCACTCAAGGGGATCCGGTCGGGATAGATTTCCGAGATCGCGAACCAGCGGCCGCCCTGACTCACCAGGTGGTGGGCGATGAAGTCCTCGAGGCCGGCGGCGCGGATGCTGTCGAGGGTCACCGGCTCCGGCGCGACCATATAGCGCGCCACCACCGGCAGATATCGCCGCGTGAGCAGGGTGTCGGGCTTTGGCATGCGGCCGGCCACCGCGAGGAAATCGCGCCGGAAGCGGTCGGGGGAAAACAGCTCGGCATGCGCCCGGACCCAGGCGAGGTTGGCGGCTTGCTGTTCCGCCGGCGGAAGCAAGCGCGAGAGCGACACCACGCCCGCGATTCCCGCCTCGAGCTGGATCGCATCGATCGCCCGTACCGCGGCGCGGTCCTGCTCCAGCGCTTCGGGCACGGTGGCTCCTTCGGATACCATGAGGAACGGCGTGAACGACGCGCCGAGGCGCCGCGAGAGCTGCTCAAACGCCGCGCTCTCGGGAATCCCGCGCACCGCGAGCTTCCAGGGGTGGGGCTCGAACCGTAGCCGCGTGCCTAACCCGGCCGCTCCCAGCACCAGGATCGCCCAGCCAACCACCCACGCGGCGCGGTGCCGCTTGATGACGCCCCGCGGCAGCCAGAGCCGGTACCAGCGCGGTTGTGCGAGGCTGCCTGGTCTGGTGAACGAGAGGCCGAGCGGCAGCACGGTGAAGGCGCAGCCCAGCACGATCAGGAGGCCGAGGGTGGTGAGCCAGGCCAGCTCGACGATGACGGGGTAGGACATCACCACGAGCGAAAAGAAGGCCGCCGCGCTGGTGAGCCCGCCGAGCAGAATGCCTGGCCCCGGGCGCCGGATCGCGGCCGCCAGCGCGTCGGCCCGGCCGGTGCCGGGCGGCGCGGTGATCCAGTAATGGCTAAGGACGTACAAGGCGAATTCGTCGCCGAACCCGATCAGGATCGCGATGAAGACCCAGCTCACCAGGCCCACCGACCGGAAGAGCAGGTAGGCCGCGCCGGCGGTCAGCGCGACGCCGTAGAGCACCGTGCCCATCAGGAAGAGCGGCGCCGCGATCCGCCGGAGAAAGAGCACCAGGAGTCCCAGCACGACCAGCGTGGACGCGAGCGCCACGCGCTGGAGGTCACTTAGGGCGATCCCGACGCCTTCGACGACGGCGACGGGGCGGCCCAGCGCGAGCAGGCGTTTCCCCCGCGCCAGCTCTCGCAGCGCCGGCACCGACGCCACATCCTGCAGCACCTGGCGGACCGCGCGGGTTATTTGCTTGTCGCCGGCGAGGCCGGCCAGGCTCCGCGCCGGCTCGACGCTCAGGAAAAAGGCCTGCTGGTCCGCGACCGAGTAGTAGCCGTCCACCAGCTTGACCTGGGGCAGGCCGCGCAGGCTCCTGAGCTTGAGCAGCGCGGGGCTGACCACGCCGAGCGGATCGGTGTGCTCGATGCCGAGCGCGAGCGCGAGCGAGGTGTGGGGAATCGGGGGGCCCGTGTGCAGCAGGGCGCGCTCGAGGTATTCCCGCGTGAGATGCTGCCCCAGCGAGTCGAGCTCGGCGGGCGAGAAGTAGAGCAGCAGGTGACGCGGCGCGTCGGCCTCCAGATAGCGCGCCAGCCCCGGCGCGACCCGGTACTCCACGCGCCGGACCCCGGGCACCCGCTCGAGCCGCGCCGCCAGGGAGTCGAGCAACGGCCCGATTTGCACCCCCTGCATCGGCAGGTCGCCATCGACCACCACGACGATCCGGTCGGCGCCGCCGAGGCTCGCCACCGCGGCCGGCGCTGGGGCGGATCCGCTGGGCAGATAATCGGACATCTCCAGGCGCAGGGTGAGCCGGGACCCCAGCCAGAGCGCCAGGAGCAGCAATGCGCCGGCGGCCAGACTCCAGCGCCAGCGGTAGCGGACGAGGTTGGCGGTGAAGCGTTCGATCACGGCAGAGAAGCTACTTCCGCGATTCCGCGCGGGAAGTAGATTCTCAGCTTGCCCTGTCCCGAGAGACCGCGTCCATGACCTCCCCCAGAACGCTTACCACCATGGCCCTCGCCCTCGTGTTCGTCGCGGGAGGCTGCAAGAGCACCCAGAACAACAGCGCCGACGCCGCAGACTTCAAACAGCAGCTCTCGGAGGCGTTCGGCAACAACCTCACCGGCTTCTCGAACGCGATCCACCGGCTGCTCCTCGCGGCGACCGGCCAGCCGCAGACCGGCGTGACGCTTACGCAGATCACCGGTGGTGTCCAGGGCACGGTGGGCGTGGACGTCGACGGCAACGGGAGCCTGGAGACCTCCGTGGCCGGCAAGCTCATCTATCTCAACCCGGCTACGGGGCTTGCCGGCGGCGCGAACTTTACGCTGACGGGCATCACCGGTGGGGCCCCCCAGACCGCCACCGGATCCGCGGTCATCGCCGAGCCCGCTCCCTCGACGCTCACGATCAGCAACGGAACCTTCGCGACCCACACCCAGACCCGTGGGAACGATCTTTCCCTGTCGTCGGTCAACCTGTCGACCGATCTCGGCGGTGGGGCCTACAATGTGAGCGGCACCGCGAACTTCGTCTTCAATGGCCTCAACGGGAGGCTCACCTTCCAGCCTAGCGGGAGCGAGTTCAAGATCGTGGTGAGTGGGGACGGGTTCACGACGTTCACGATTCCCTGAGGCGTTCGCGGTGGGCATAGACGTTCCCGCTGTGGCCCCGCAGCAAGGCCACCAGCGTTAACCCGCTCGCCTCGGCGAGCCGGATCGCCAGCCCGGTCGGTCGCGACACCGTCGCCAGCAGCGGCACCCGCATCGCGACGGCCTTCTGCACCAGCTCGTAGCTCGCCCGGCTCGTCAATACCAGGAACCCGTTGCGCGGGTCGCGCCCGCCCCGGGCCAGCGCGCCGGCCACCTTGTCGAGCGCGTTGTGGCGGCCGACGTCCTCGCGCGCGACCACGATTTCGCCGTCCAGCGTCGCCCAGCCGGCGGCGTGCAGCGACCCGGTCTCGCGATTCCAGGCCTGCTGCGCAGGGAGCTCCTGCTCCGCGCGCCAGAGCGCCGCCGTCGCAATGGCTGGCCCCGGCTCGAGCGGCGGCAGTTCGCGGAGGGCGTCCTGGATGGACTCGACGCCGCACAAGCCGCAGCCGGTGCGGCCGATCAGGCTCCGCCCCCGGCTCTTGAGCTGCTCGGCGCTCTGCTCCCCGATCGTGAGCTGGACCTCGATGCCCTGGGCGTGCTTGACGACTTCGACCCGCTCGACCTCGGCGATCGAGCCCACGATCCCCTCGGTCAACGTGAACCCGATCGCGAAGTCTTCGAGCTGGGCCGGGCTGGCCATCATCACCACGTGCGGCCGCAGGTTGTAGACCAGGGAGACGGGGACTTCCTCGGCGACGATCGCATGGGCCTCCGCCGCCTGGTTCTCATCGAGGCGGGTTAGCGGGCGCTGGGCGGTCGGCTGGGTATAGCCGAGGCCCACGAGAGGATGGCCGGCCCGGAGGGCGGGGGGAAGCTCGTCAGGCGGGTTCATGCGTTGCAAGCTAGGCTGCGCCAGGCGCTATCTTCAACCCCATGCCTACCCGTCGCCTGTTGCTCAGCGCGTGCTTCGCCGCGGCCGCCACGACCGCCCTCGCCGCGCAGGACCGGCGGCTCGACAGCGTCGACGCCTTCGTCCGCACCCAGATGGCCCAGCGCAAGATTCCGGGCCTGTCCCTCGCGATCATCCAGGACGGCAAGATCCTCGCGGCGCGGGGCTACGGCGTCGCGGACCTCACCAGCGGCGCTCCCGTCACCCCGGCGACGCTGTTCCAGGCGGGCTCGATCAGCAAGCCGGTGTCTGCCCTGGCGGCGCTGCACCTGGTCGAAGCCGGGAAACTCTCGCTCGACGAGGACGTCAACCAGAAGCTCAAGAGCTGGAAGGTCCCCGGGAACAGCTTCACCACGACCGAAAAGGTCACGCTCCGGCGGATCCTGTCGCACAGCGCCGGGCTCACGGTGCACGGGTTTCCGGGTTATGACGTCGCGGAGCCCATGGCGACGCTGGGGCAGGTCCTCGACGGTGCTCCGCCCGCGAACACACCGGCCATCCGGGTGGACACGCTGCCTGGCGCGATCTGGCGCTACTCGGGCGGCGGTTTCACCGTGATGCAGCAGCTCCTGATCGACGTCACCGGCAAGCCGTTCCCGGCCTTCCTGCAGGAGACCGTGCTCGCTCCGGCCGGCATGAGCGCGAGCTCGTTCGAGCAGCCCGAGCCCAAGGCGCGCGAGGCGCTGATGGCGACCGGCTACTATGCCGATCGCACACCGGTGCGGGGCCACTGGCACGTTTATCCCGAGATGGCCGCCGCCGGGTTATGGACCAACGCCACCGACCTCGCGAAATTCGCCCTCGAGGTCCAGGCGACGCTGACGGGCAAGGGCCATGGCATCATTTCCCAGGCGATGGCGCGCCAGTACGTCACCCCGCAGAAGGCGCAGAGCGGGCTCGGCATCGCGGTCGCAGGCACCGGGCCGGCGCTCAACTTCTCTCACGGCGGGCGCGACGAGGGCTTCGATGCCCAGCTCCTCGCCTTTGCCGAGACGGGGCAGGGCGTCGCCGTCATGATCAACGCGAACGACAACTCGCGCTTCATGGGGCGGCTGCTGTCATATATAGGACGGCAGTTCGGCTGGCCCGATGCCACCAGCCAGGCTCCGCCCCCGGCGGTGCACGCCGTGGCGATCGGCGCGGAGCGGCTGGCGCGCTACGCGGGTTACTACGAGATGACCGAAAACCAGATGGGGACGCTGGTGCCCAACGCGGCAGCGTCCGGTCTCAGCACGCTCAGCGATGATCTCCCCAACGAGGAATTCCTGGCGGTGGACAGCGCGCGTTTCAGCTCGCTCGAGCGCGAGTTTCCGTTTGCCGTGTCGTTCGGCGCCGGCGGCGAGGTCACCGGCCTGCTCTGGGGGCCCCGTGCCCGCCCGATCGCCCGGGTGGGACCCCTGCTCGGCGGCCTGGCGCCGAGGCCGGACCCTAACCCGGAGCTGACCGACCGGGTGCGCGCGGCGCTGAATCTGTTCGGGGCTGGTGGCGCGGCCTTACAGGCCGACACCAGCCTCACCACGCCGGGCGCGCGCAAGGATTTCGCGGGCCAGAGCGATGCCAGGCTCGCCGGGGTCCACGACTTTCAGCGGCTCGGCTCGAGCGACGTGCGCGGGCGGGGCCTGCATCGCCACGGCAACGACATCGCCACGGTGCTGTACTTTCGTGCGATCACCGCGATGGGCCCGCGCAACTTCTTTGTCTACCTGACCGCGGACGGGAAGATCACCGACTACGATCTGGTCCCGCGTTAGCCCAGCAGCTTTCCCGGATCCTTGAGGTAGCGGCCGATCAGCGCGTCGGCCGCCCAGGTCGTGACCGCGAGGACCGTGAGCGTCGGATTGTGCGACGCGTTCTGCGGAAACGCCGAGGCGCCCACCACCCAGAGATCGGGCAGGTCCCAGTGCTGCAGGTAGCGGTTCACCACGCTGGTCTCGGGTGAGCCGCCCATCACCGCGCCCCCCTGGATGTGGGTGCTCTGGTACTGGGTCACCGTGTAGCGGGTGGGAATCGGTTCGGGCGGGTCGACCCGGGCTCCCATCGCCGGGGCGATCGTGCGCGCGAGCTGTTCAGCGACTTCGCGCTGGCGGTGCTCGTGCTCGGTCCAGTCGAGCGTGAAGCGGAGCAGCGGGTCGCCGAACTTGTCCTGGTAGGTGGGGTCGAGGTCCATGTAGTTCTGGCGCCAGGAGAGGTGCTCGCCGCGGAGCTCGATCAGCGCGCGCCGATCGTACCAGCGCACCGCCGCGCTCTTCCACTCCGAGCCCCAGCTCGATTTGGCCGCATCGCGCGGCATCTGCCCGAACGTCGCGACCGGCTGGTCGCCCTGGCCGCCCGCGCTCATCGCGCCGAAACGCAGCAGCCCCGGGAACGCCGAGAGATCCCGGTCGCCGTCGAAGTCCGACATCCAGGTCTGCCCGCTGCCGTTATTCATGAACGCGTTGAGCGGCTTGTCGAAGTACACCGGGGTGTTCCACTGCACCTGGTGGGTGAGGTTCTTCCCGAGCGCCCCCTTGCGCGTCTCGGGATCGTAGGGCGTGCCGAGCTTCGAGAGATAGAGCAGTCGCACGTTGTTCAAGGTGTAGGAGCCGAGCACCACGATGTGTGCGGGCTGGATGACCTGGCGGCCCGTCGCGTCGGTGTACTCGACGCCGGTCGCGCGGCCATTCCGGTACCGGATGCGCCGCACCCAGGCGCCGGTGCGCAGCGCGAAGTTCTGGTGGCGCCGGAGCACGGGCAGCAGCGTGTTGCTGGGCGTCGCCTTCGCCCCCACCATGCAGCCGTAGCGCACGCAGTAACCGCAGTAGCCGCACAGCGAGCGCGAGATGCCGTCGGGGTTGGTGTACGGCGCGGTAAGCAGCGCGCAGCCGCCGGGGTACGGATGGTAGCCCAGCTCGCGGGTCGCCTGGTCGAAGAGATGGGAGAGGTAGGCCTGTTTGGCGGGAGGCAGAGGGAACTCGCTGGCGCGCGGTCCCTCGAAGGGATTGCCGCCGGGCCGGATCCTTCCCTTGAGGTTTCCCGCCTTT
The DNA here is from genome assembly GCA_964398345.1 of uncultured Gemmatimonas sp. Classification (GTDB taxonomy): domain Bacteria; phylum Gemmatimonadota; class Gemmatimonadetes; order Gemmatimonadales; family GWC2-71-9; genus JABFSM01. The sequence continues at coordinate 12,738 of CAYNNS010000052.1, forward strand.
CCGCCGACACCCAGCATCCGTTCGGCGCGCCAATAGTGCGGTTCGAGATCGTCGTAGCTCACGCCCCAATCCTGGACCGCCAGGTCAGGAGGGAGATTGGCGGCGCCATGCTGGGCTTCCAGCGTCGAGCGCATGGTGAAAACGGACGGCAGGTAACGGAACGAGACGCCCGCCCAGTGTTCGCCCGCGCCGCCGACGCCCGAGCCCGGCAGGAACGATCCGTACTGGCGCACCGGGACCGCGGTCGCGCGGAGCGAATGGCGGTGGGTGATGGTCTCCTCCGCCGGATTCTGCATCAGGCGATAGCGGAGCGCGTAGTCGATCTCGTCCATTCCCGTGAGGTACTGCGCGGGCGGGTGCTGCACGCCGCGCTCGAGCACCAGCACCGAGAGCCCCGTGCGGGTGACCAGCTCGCGCGCCATCAGCAGGCCGGTCCATCCCGCGCCGACGATCACGACGTCCACCGGCTTCAGCGTCTGGGCGGTCACCCTAGTCCTGCTCCTCTTCCCACGGCTTGAGCGGCATACCCATCGCCTGCCGCACGCTCATGGGCGCGGGACGGTAGGCCACGCCATAATGCTTGTCGATCTGCTCGCGATAGGTGGGACGCGGCCCCGGATAGCCGATCAGCTGCCAGCCGACCAGATTGGCGTTGCCGCCGTGGGCCGGGTCGGAGAACATCCCCTCGATGGTGTGGGTCCGGAGCAGCCGGAAGAAATAGCCGCCCTCGATCGCGTGGAGCGCGGCGTCCTGCTGCTCGGCGGTGAGCGCCGCGAAGTCGCCGAGCCTCCTGATGCCCTCACGATAGACCTCTCGCGGCGTCGCGCGGCCCTGGTAGCCGTGCTCGGGCACCGAGTCGGCGAAAGGCTCCCGGGTGTAGCGGTACTTGTCGCGGCCGTAGGGGCCGGCGAGCTGGCGATCGATGTAGATGGTGACGCCGGCGTCGGTGGCGCCGGGCCCTGATGCGTCGCGCGGGAAGATGCGCTCGCACGCCGCCACCACCACGCGGGCCTCGGCTTCGGTGAAGAAGCGCAAGGGGACGCGAACGCTCTCCGCGTCGTAGCCGAGTCCGATTCCACGAAGCCGCCGCAGGAACGCGGTACCCACTGCGCTCACGGGCACTATCAGGAACTCGCGGCGCCTCATGAGACGGCTCTCGTACGCATCAGGAGAAGGTAGAGCATGAAGGCTACTCCGAACCCGACGAACCAGGCGTAGTCGTAGAGCGGACGCAGGAGCGGAAAGACCAGGCCGCCCCAGGCCAGCGCGCAGCCCGCGAGCGTCGCCAGCACAGCGTTCCAGTTCCAGCCGCCGGAATAACGATACGCGCCTTGCGGGAGATAGAGGTCCTCGAGCTGGAGCTCGCGGTGACGGACCACCCAGTAATCCGCGATCAGCACCCCGGCGATCGAGCCGAGTCCCCCCGAGTAGCCCACCAGCCAGGAGAAGATGTAGCCGGACGGATCGGCCAAGAGGCGCCAGGGCCGCACCAGGATCCCCAGGATTCCGGTGATGAGCCCGCCGGTGCGGAAGCTGATCAGCCGCGGGAACGCGTTGGCGAAGTCGTTCGCCGGCGAGACGACGTTGGCGGCGATGTTGACCGACAGCGTCGCGACCGCGGCGGTGAACATCGCGATCGCCACGACCACCGGGGCCTGGAAGCGGCCGACGAGCTGGATCGGGTCCCAGATCACCCTGCCGTAAATGACCACGGTGGCGCTGGTGATCATCACTCCCATCAGCGCGAAGACCGTCATCGTGGTGGGCAGCGCCACGACCTGTCCCACCATCTGCTCGCGCTGGCCGCGTCCGAATCGGGTGAAGTCCGGCATGCTGAGCGACAGCGTCGCCCAGAAGCCGACCATCGCCGTCAGCGACGAAGCCAACACAGGCAGAAAACTCGATAAACAGCACAGCCGGCCAGCCTGCGAGAACAGCCGCACTACCCGCCCACC
>CAYNNS010000053.1:0-14668 GCA_964398345.1 uncultured Gemmatimonas sp.
TAGAGCACCGGTCTCCAAAACCGGGGGTTGCAGGTTCGATTCCTGCCGGGCCTGCGTCGGAAGAGGGAAAGAGGGAAAGAGGGACGGAGGGACAGTAGCGGGTTAGGCGGTGCCCCGTCCCCCTTTCCCTCCGTCCCTCTGCCCCTCAGAAGATGGCGCTATCGTCTAGGGGCCCAGGACACAGCCCTCTCAAGGCTGGAACACGGGTTCGAATCCCGTTAGCGCTATGTTTGCCCCTCGCGGGGCCCCATCGTCTAACGGTCAGGACACCACTCTTTCAAGGTGGTAATACGGGTTCGATTCCCGTTGGGGTCATCGGATCCGGCCCGCGCCGCTAGCTCAATTGGCAGAGCAAGTGACTCTTAATCACTAGGTTGTAGGTTCGATTCCTACGCGGCGCATTGCTCACTCCCACGCGACTCCGACGGACCGGGTCGCGTTTTTGCATCCACTGAGCTGACCATGGCGATCCTCGTCACCGGCGGAGCCGGATTCATCGGAAGTCATACCTGCCTCGAGCTGCTCCGGGCGGGCCACGACGTCAGCGTCATCGACAACCTCTGCAACAGCAGCGAGGAATCGCTGCGGCGCGTGCGCGAGCTGGCGGGACGCGACCTGGTCTTCCACCGCGCCGATCTGCGCGACGCCGAGGCCGTGGAACAGATCTTCGCGTCGGGACGCATCGAATCGGTCATCCACTTTGCCGCGCTCAAGGCCGTGGGAGAATCGGTCGAGAAGCCGCTGCTCTACTGGGACAACAACGTCACCGGTTCGCTGGTGCTCTTCGATGCCATGGTCCGTCACGGCACCAAGAACCTCGTCTTCAGCTCCTCGTGCACCGTCTATGGCGATCCTGCGTCGGTGCCGATCCGGGAAGACTTCCCCGTGAGCGCGGTCAATCCCTATGGCATGAGCAAGCTCACCATCGAGCGGATGCTGCAGGACCTCTACCGCGCCGACCCGACCTGGGCCATTTCGATTCTGCGCTACTTCAACCCGATCGGCGCCGACCAGAGCGGCCGCATCGGAGAGGCGCCCAACGGGATTCCCAACAACCTGGTGCCCTACATCACCCAGGTGGCGCTGGGCAAGCTCCGGAGTCTCGCGATCTACGGCAACGATTACCCGACCCGTGATGGCACCGGCGTGCGCGACTACATCCACGTCACCGATCTCGCCCTCGGCCATCTGAGGGCGCTGGACGAGCTCGGGCAGGGCCCGCGCCTCGTCACGTACAACCTGGGGACTGGAAAAGGCGTCTCGGTGCTCGAAATGGTGGCGGCATTCGAGCGCGCCACCGGGCGTCCCATCGCCCATCACTTCGCTCCCCGCCGCCCCGGCGACGTTGCCGAGGCGTGGGCCGATGCGAGTCTGGTGCGGGAAAAGCTGGGCTGGACCGCGCAACGCGGGCTCGACGAGATGTGTGCCGATGCCTGGCGCTGGCAGCAGCAGAACCCGGACGGGTTCTAGCTACTTGAGCTCGTGCAGCAGCCGCTCGACGCGCGGCAACATCGCCGCGATGTCCTCGAGGGAGACCGCGCCGACCGAGAGCCGGAACCAGCCGCTCTCTTCCGGCAGGCCGAACGCCTGGAACGGCACCGCGGCGAGACCGGCGCGCTCGAGGAGCAGCGCGCGCACCGCTTCATTGTCCCGCGGCACGATCCCTCCCACACTGCGCCCCACGAGGTCGAGCTGCAGCGAGAGATACATCGCGCCCTGGGGCCGCACGCAGTTCACCGGGAATCCCTGCTGTCGCAGCGCGGTGAACCCCGAATGCAAGGCGTCGAGCCGCTGCCAGAGCGCCGCATCCATCCGGCGCCGGAATTCGCCGATCGCCGCAGCGTCGCGCAGAAAAGCGGCCGTGGCGGTCTGCTCCGGACGCGGCGCCCAGGCGCCGACGTGCCCCATGAAGTCCTTCATCCGGGCGATGGCCGCCGGTGCTCCCGTGACCCAGCCGACCCGCAGTCCGGTTGCGGCGAAGGCCTTGGAAATACCGTCGATCGTGAGGACCCATGGCGCCGCCTCGGGAACCAGCGCCAGGGGATGTGCGTGAGCTTGACCACCGAACACCAGCGAGCCGTACATGAGATCGTGCAGCACGAAGAGGGGTGCCTGCCCGCGGGCACTGCGGCGCTCGTTCTCCTGTACCACCGCCTCGAGAATCTCGCGCAGCTCCTCGGGGGCCAACAGCGTGCCCGTCGGGTTTCCCGGGGAGCAGAGGCACAGCAACTTCACCTCGGGCAGATGCGGCTCCAGCTCGGCCCGGGTTGGCTGGAAGTTCCGCTCCGCGCGGGCGCGCACGACCACCTGACGCGCCCCGACGATCTCGGCATAGTAGTCGTTGTTCCAGCTGGGGACCGCGAAGAGCACCGCGTCACCCGGGTCGACGACGCAGCGGAACGCGGCGTAGATCGCCGGCCGGCCACCTGCCGTGATCAGGACCGCTGCGACCGGGAGCTGCACGGCGTGCTCGCGGGCGATGTAAGCCGCCACCGCTTCGCGCAGCGCGAGGACGCCGTCCGAGGGCGGATAGTTGGTTTCACCGCCCTCCATCGCCCGGATCGCGAGGTCACGGAGCGGATCCGGTACCGGGAACTGGCGCGGGTCGAAGTCGCCGACGGTGAGATTGCAGAACGGCCGCCCGCTGGCTGCATACTCCCGCACCTGGGCCGCGATGCCGAGGATGATAGAGCCGCGTAAGCCCCGCGCCATCGCGGACAGGCCGGCATCCGGGATCGCAGCGTCGCCGAAATGAAGGGTGGGATTGGGTGCGAAAACGGTCATGCGCGAAAGGTAGCGGCGCTCTCGCATTATGGTACCTTTACCAGCCTGCCGGGAGGTATCCTTGGAGATTCTGGTCGTCGAAGACGATGAGCGGACGGTCAGCTTCCTGCAGCAGAGCCTGGAGGAGGACGGCTACGCCGTTCAGGTCGCCCTGGATGGAGTGACGGCGCTCACCAAGGCGCGTCAGAAATCTTTCGATCTGCTCGTGCTCGACATTCAGATCCCCGAACCCGACGGGCTCGCGGTCTGCGCCACGCTGCGAGAGGAAGGGATCGTGACGCCGATCCTGATCCTGACCGGGCGCGACGCTCCCCAGGACATTGCGACGGGGCTCGATGCCGGCGCCGACGATTATCTGGTCAAGCCTTTCGCCCTGGTCGAGCTGCTAGCACGGGTGCGCGCCCTCACCCGGCGGCAGGGCAGCGGCGTCCAGGGCGTCCTCAAGGTCGGATCCCTCGAGCTGGACCGCCTCAAGCGCAGCGTGCGCCGGGGTGATCGCGTCATTCCGCTGGCCCCACGCCAATTCCGTCTGCTCGAGTATCTGCTGCTCAACACCGGTCGTGCGGTGAGCCGGTCGGAGCTGCTACGCGAGGTCTGGAACCTCACCTTCGATCCCGAGTCCAACCTGGTTGATGCTCACATCTCCACGTTGCGCAGCGCGCTCGAGCGCGCCGGTGAAGGCAGGCTGATTCATACCGTGCGGGGAGTGGGCTACACGCTCAAGTCCGATAGCGTTTGACATGAAGTCGTTCCGGTCGGCACTCGCGATCCGGGTGGCCGCCCAGGCGTTGGTCGCAGCGGTGGTGATTCTGGCCGGGGCTGCGCTGTATCTCCGGGTCCTGCTGCTCGCCAATCTCGACGCGTCGCTGCTCGAAGTCGCCCAGCTCGACGCCCAGTTCGGGGCCGACGAGACGAGCGAGGAGTTTCACTTCAGCAGCGCTCCGATCGCTCCGGCGGTGGGGGCTCACAAGACCTGGGCCCAGCTACTGAGCAAGAGCGGCGTGCCGGCCTTCCGCAGCGCGAACCTGCACGAGTCGCTGCCCGTGGAGCTGCACGCGGGCGAAATCGCCCGCAGGACCGGCTCGGCCTTCGTCACCCATCGCTGGAACTCCCAGACCATTCGCAGCGCGTTCTACCCGCTCGGCCTGGTGAGCGTAGTCCATCAGGGCCAGGTGCTCCAGGTGGCGACTTCTCTCGCCCCGCTGCAGGCGACGCTCACCAATTTCGTCTGGCTCATGGCGGTGCTGGGGCTGTTGAGCACCTTGCTCGTCGGCATGATGGGGTACTTCACGGCCCGCCGGGCCATGGCTCCGGCGCTCGCCCTCACCGATCAAGCCGAGGCGATCGGGGTCAACGAGCTCGACAAGCGGGTGGCGCTGCCAGGAGACCTTGCCGAGTTCGACCGCATGGCGGTCACGTTCAACGGGCTGCTCGAGCGGGTGGAGCACGCCATCCGGGGCACCCGGCGCTTCACGTCCGACGCCAGCCACGAATTGCGGGCGCCGCTCACGGTGTTGCGCGGTGAGCTGGAGCTGGCGCTCAGCCGGCCGCGTTCGCTCGGCGAGTATGAGGAAGTACTGCGGCGCTGTCTCGACGAGGTGCTGCGGCTGGTGCGGCTCGCGGACGATCTGCTCACCCTCACGCGCATTCAGGGTGGTGTGGTGGGCGGCAAGCGCAGCCCGGTGGAGCTCGACGAGATCGTCGAGCGCGTGGTGGGTCGCAAAGCCAGCCTCGCCGAGGCTCGGGGTGTGGCGCTCGACGTCACGGGCTCGGCAGGTGCGGTGTCGGGCGACGCCGACCTGCTGGTCCGCGCGGTCGACGGTCTGCTCGAGCATGCCATCATGGCCTCCCCCACCGGAGGTCGCGTGCGGGTCCGGCTGGTCGCCGACCATCGGCGCAGCGTCGAGGTCACCGATGGCGGGCCCGGCCTCAAGGCCGAGGAGATCTCCGGGGTCTTCCAGCGCTTCTATCGCTCCAACCGGCCCCGGGTTACTTCGGGCGAGTCGGGGCTCGGGCTTCCGATCGCGCGCGCGGTGGCGTTGAGCCACGGCGGCAGTCTCGAGTACGTCGGCAACGATCCTGGAGCCTCCTTCCGTTTCAGCCTGCCCCCAGCCGGATGAGACCACTTTCGCGAAGGGTTTCCATGCGCCTCATCCTGCTGATCGGCCTGACCGGCGTCGCTCGTGTGAAGGCCCAGGAGCTCGGCGCCGCGACCGCGGCTCGCGTCGACTCGGTCTTCAGCCGTTTTACCGCTCCCGGCTCGCCCGGCTGTGCTCTCGGCGTGATGCGGGGCGGCCGGCTGGTTTACGCCAAGGGCTACGGACTGGCGAGCATCGAGATGAATCGCCCCATCACGCCCAGCACCGTCTTCGACATCGGGTCGGTGTCCAAGCAGTTCACCGCGCTTGCCGTCGTGCTCCTGGCGCAGGACGGAAAGCTGTCGCTCGACGATGAAATTCAGAAGTATCTCCCGGAGATTCCGCGCTACTCCCGTCCCGTCACCATCCGGCATTTGTTACACCACACCAGCGGTCTCCGGGACTACATCGACCTGCTGGGCTGGAGCGGCGTGCAGGAAGAATCGGTTACGGGTGACCGGGATGCCCTCGCGATCCTCGCACGCCAGCAGGCCTCGAACTTCGACGCCGGCGCCGATTATCTCTACAGCAATACCGGCTTCTTTCTGCTGTCGGTGATCGTCCGGCGTGCCTCGGGTAAATCCCTCCGCGCTTTTGCCGCCGAGCGAATCTTCGGTCCGCTCGGCATGCGCCACACGTTTTATCTCGACGATCACAGTGAGATCGTACCCGACAAGGCGGGATCCTATTCGCCGCGTGGGAAGGGGCCGGGATTCCAGCTCGCGCTCGCCAACTGGGAGCAGACCGGCGACGGCGCGGTGCAGACCAGCGTCGAAGATCTGCTGCAGTGGGAGCGCAACTTCGGCAGCGGGGCCGTCGGCGGAGCGGCCGCGATCGGAACGCTCGAAACCCCGGGTGTGCTCAACAATGGCACCGCGATCACCTATGCACTCGGCCAGGTCGTGGATCGCTACCGCGGACTGCGGCGGGTTACCCACGGCGGATCGTGGGCCGGGTTCCACGCCTCCTTCACCCGGTTTCCCGAAGAGCATGCGGCCATCAGCGTGCTCTGCAACGTTGCCAACGGAGTGCCCGGGGTCTCGGCGATGCGGGTCGCCGACATTGTGCTCGCCAGGGACTTCACCGAAGCAGCGCCCGCGCTCCAGCCATTTACCCCGGGCGCCGGCCAGCCCCCCGCGAGGGTCGCTCGCCCTCTCGCGGATTACGTGGGATGCTATCACTCGGATGAATTGCTCGCCGACTGGGAGATCTTTCAGCGCGGCGATTCGCTGCGCGTCCGCATTGGACCGCTGCTCGACGAGCCCATCGAGTTCGGCACCGAGGGCATCTTCGTTCTGGGCGCCCGCGCGCAATTCGTCGAGACCAACGGCCAGATTTCCGCTCTCGCGCTGACGTCCCGGGGCGCGAGAAACTTCCGCCTCACCAGGATCATGCAATGAGAATCCCAGTCGCCCTTGTCGGGCTCAGCGTCCTGGCCGTTCCGGCCGCTCGCGCGCAGACCGCCCCGTCACGCTTCGCGCGCGAAATCGACGAACGCACCACGCAGGTCTTGCCGAAGGTCGTCGCCTGGCGCCGCGACATTCACGAGCATCCCGAGCTGTCCAATCGCGAGGTGCGCACCGCCAAACTGGTCGCCGACGAGCTGACCAGGCTGGGGTTCGAGGTCCGGACCGGGGTGGCGCATACCGGCGTCGTCGCGGTGCTGCGAGGCGGCAAGCCGGGCCCCGTCGTCGCGCTCCGCGCCGATATGGATGCCCTGCCGGTCACCGAACAAGTGGACCTGCCGTTCAAGTCCGTGGTCACGGCGAATTACAACGGACAACAGGTCGGGGTGATGCACGCGTGCGGCCACGACAACCACGTCGCCATCCTCCTCGGCGTGGCCAACGTTCTCGCAGGAATGAAGACCGAAATTCCCGGCAGCGTGAAATTCATCTTCCAGCCCGCCGAAGAGGGCCCCCCGGCCGGCGAAGAAGGTGGGGCCGGCCTCATGATCAAAGAAGGCGCGCTCGCGGATCCGGTTCCCGGCGCGATCTTCGGTCTGCACGTATGGCCTGAGGCGGTCGGCAGCGTCGCATACAAACCCGGACCCTTCATGGCTGGCGCCGATGGGTTGCAGATCGTAATTCGCGGCAAGCAGACTCATGGTGCCCAGCCTTGGGGAGGCGTCGACCCGATCGTCGTTGCGTCCCAGGTGGTGCTGGGACTGGAGACCATTGTCAGCCGGCAGATCGATATCACGAAGGTCCCGGCCATCGTCACGATCGGGAGCATCAGCGGAGGGAACCGCGGCAACATCATCCCCGATAGCGTCGTGATGGTCGGCACGGTGCGCACGTTCGACGAGGGTATGCGAAACGACATCAAGGCGCGAATTCAGCGCACGGCGAGCTCCATCGCGCAGAGCGCCGGAGCCACCGCCACGGTCAGCTTTCCGGGCGTCTCCTCCCTGGTCACCGTCAACGATCCGGCGCTCACTGAGCGCATGCTCCCGACGCTGCGGCGCGTCGTGGGTGAGAGCAATCTCCAGCTCTCCGGCCTGCAGACCCCTTCGGAGGACTTCTCCTACTTCCAGCAGAAAGTGCCCGGGCTCTTCTTCTATCTGGGGATCGTGCCGAAGGACAAAGACCCCGCGACGGCCCCGCGCAATCACTCGCCCTACTTCTTCGCCGACGAAGCGGCGCTTCCCACCGGTGTGCGAGCGCTCGCGAATCTCGCGCTCGACTGGCTCAGCCTGAACTCGGCCAAGTCCTCACAGTGACGGCCCGCTCTGAGCCCCAGCTGCTCCGGAGCATCGGACGCTGGGGCCTCGCGGGACTGGTCATCAATGGAGTCATCGGGAGCGCGATCTACGGGCTGCCGTCCGTCATCGCCGGCAAACTGGGAGGCGCGGCGCCCTGGGCCTGGGTCATCGCCGCGCTGCTGATCGGGGTGGTGATCGCCTGCTTTGCCGAAGTCGCCTCGCGCTTCCAGGGCGCGGGGGGGCCCTACCTCTACGCGCGCGCCACGTTCGGCCGCTTTGCGGGGGTTCAGACCGGCTGGATGGCGTACCTGGCGCGACTCACCGCGTCCGCGACCGTGGCCAATCTCTTCGTGATTTACCTCGGAGAGTTCCTCCCCAGGCTCACCGGCCGCGCCGCTGCGATCGCCGTGCTCGCCGTCCTGCTCGGCGGCCTGGCCGCGGTCAACTACCGCGGCGTCGGACCGGGAGCCCGGGTTAGCAGCCTGTTCGCCGTGCTCAAGCTGGCCGGCCTGTTTCTCTTTATCGTCGCCGGGCTGGTCTGGGTGGCAGGACACGGCCCGGTCGCCGCTCCACCGGCACCTCCCGGGCTCCGTCCCTGGCTGGAATCGCTGTTGATCCTGGTGTTCGCGTACGGGGGTTTCGAAGCGGCTCTCATGCCACTTGCGGAGGCGAGGGACCCGCAGCGCGACGCGCCGGTCGCCCTGTTTGTGGCGCTCGCCGCCGCAACGCTGTGCTATACCCTGGGCCAGACCGTGGTCACGCTGACCTTGCCCGACGCCGGCCACACCACGCGGCCGCTCGCGGATTCGGCCCGGGTGTTCCTCGGCAATCCTGGGGCGGCCGTGCTCGCCGCCTGCGCGCTACTCTCGACCTTCGGCTATCTGGCGGGCGGGATGGTCAACGTGCCGCGCCTGACCTTTGCCATGGCGGAGCAGCGCGATCTCCCCCGCGCCTTCCAGGCGGTGCACCGGACGTTTCGGACTCCTTACGTCTCGATTCTCACTTACGCGGGGCTGGTGTTCGCGCTCGCGGCGAGCGGCAGCTTTCTGCAGAACCTGACGCTCTCGGTGGTGGCACGGCTGGTGACCTACGGGCTGGTGTGCGCCGCGCTTCCCGTTTTGCGCCGGCGGGATGGGCGCAGCAATGCGGTGGGGCCAGCCGCGTTTCGGCTCCCGGCGGGGCCGCTGGGTGCCGGACTCGGCGTCCTCGGCATGCTCGTTGTGGCAACCCAGGTGAGCTCGCGCGAGGCCGTGATCCTGGGCGTCGTGGTGGCACTCGCGAGCCTGCACTACGTGGTGGCCGCCCGAACCGCGGGTTAGAACAGCTCCGCGATGAGGCAGCGCGCCGAGCCGCCGCCCAGGAGCTCGAAGGCGGAAAGCTCGGTGTGGAGGATTCTGCCGTGCCGCGCGATCGTCTCGTGCTCCGCTGGACTGAACGCGCGCCACGCCGCGCTCGACATTACGAAGAGCGGCTCACCCGTCGCGCTCCTGAGCGCGAGGCAGTTGCCGCAGAAGTTCGCCGCCTGTTCCTGGCTGAGCGGGAGAATCTCGCGGCCATCCTGGCGCAGCCGTGCCTCGATGCGGCGGCGTTCGTCCTCCGACTGGAGCGCCTCCAGGCAGACGCCGGCCAGGCCGTGCCCGACGAACATCAGCACGTTGGTGTGATAGTACGGAACTCCCGAGCGATCGACGGCGGTGAACGCCTCGAGCCCGTAGCCAAGCTGGCCCGCCCACTCCCTGGCAAGGGAGAGGTCCGTGCGCGGAGAGAGCGCCGCGTACGCGACCCGTGGGCCAGGGTCGAGCACCAGACTCCCGGTGCTCTCGAGAAACCGTCCCTGTGCCTCGTTGGGGGAAAGGTCGAGGACCCGGGGGTAGGCCGGCCGCAGCAGCGCGATCAGGTCGGACCGCCGCTCCCCGCGCCGGTTCTTGGCCAGGAGCGGATAGAGCACCAGGGTGGGTGGGTCGCGCTCGTCACCTGCATGGGTTGAGAACCAGTTGTTGCAGAACGGCGCATCCGGGGTCGATTCCCCGCTCCTCGCGAGGGTGACACTGACGCCATTCTCGCTCAGCAGGTCCCGCAGGGCCTGGTGCTGCACCACGGCGAGCCGCGACAGCCGCGCCTCCTCTTCGGGCGCCGGGGCCACCTGAAATGCATTGGTGTCGACCGTCTGGAGGTTGTACCGGAAGTGGAGCGGCTCGATCACCAGGACGCGGGTCGCCACCACGGGCATAGAGCCCGGCGTCATGACTGGTCGGGAGGTGTCAGAGGATCGTGCTCCTGCATGTCGAGGCCAAGCATAATGAGTCGCGAGCGTGGCGGTCCATGACCTGCCTCACGCACGGGCTCCCACTGCTGCCAGAAGCGACAAAGGGATTCGTCCTGTTTGACTCGGCCGGCCCACCAGCTCGCCGGCGAGCGACAGAACCCCATGCCGGCGTGGCGCGGCGTGAGCACTCGGCCCTGTTCCCGCTCCGCGATGCGCTCGCCCTCCCACCACTGACAAGTGGCGCAACTGCGCATGCAGCCGAGAAAATCCCGCATCTGATCCATGATGCAGGGGGACTCTCAACCAACTCTCAAATGTGTCCTAGAAGGTGAATTTGACGCCGACCGACAGGACCGGGTGGTAACGCAGGAGCTTGTGCTGGTCGATTTCACTCTGGACCTGGGCCCGTTCCCTTTCGACATTCGCGTCGAACTCCTGTTTCGCCTGTCCGGTGAGGTTGGTCGTCCCTACTAACTCCAGCTGGGGCTTTCCGGTGAACCCGAGACCCAGATCGAACAGGAAGGCGATCCGGCTGCGGCCTGCGAAGCCGAAGCCGAGGTAGGGGGCGGTCTGGTTGAAGGTCACGGTGCCCGTGAGAGATCCCACGTCCTGCGGATGATAGGTGGTCCCGCCGATGTCGATGTCGTGGGCGAGCGTCGCGATGAGCTGTCCGTCGTTGTAATTGAGCAGGAGCCCGCCCGAGAAGTGGAAGGCGCTGCCGAAAGGATGCAGGTCGAGAATGGCGGTGCCATTCTCGAAATGCGGAGTGACGTGATAGGAAATGTCCTTGATCGTCGCATCGTGGGAGAACTGCAGGTAGTTGCCTCCCAGCCTGATGCCGAGATTGCGTCCAGCGCGGAAGGAAAGCTCGGCACCGAGCCCCAGCGTGGAAGCGCGCGCGGCCAGTGCAATCTGACCCTGGCTTGCGCGCGCGGCGCTGGCGAGGAGGCCCAGGAGGAACCAGCTGGACCGGGGCACCACCATTCGAGCCATCGACTTACATCCTTCCTTCGGGAAGCGGCAGTGCGACCAGTATCGCGGTGAGGGCCAGGAGTACGACGCCGAACAACAGCTCCAACGCAGTGACTCTCCGCAGGCCGCGCTCGCCCTCGGGTTGGCTCAAGCGAGGCTGGGTGATCCTCCAGTTGTAGGCGCCCATGGCACCGGTACCCGCCAGGGCGGCGAGCTTCCCAGCAAGAACCCAGCCGTAGCTGCTTGCGGTGAGGTGCAACGGAAAGCTCCAACCGAGGTAGCGTGCCGCGAGCCAAACGCCCAGCGTGATGGTCAGCGGTGCGAGCACCAGGGCGCGGCGCGAAAACGCGGCGACGAGCACGCGGAGTGCCGCGGTCCGCTCCTCGGCATTCGTTGCTCGACAGGCACCGACTCCAGCCAGCAGCATGACCCCGACGCCGCCGAGCCAGAGTCCGCCCGCGATGACGTGCGCCGCATCCAGCACGATGCCGCCCGGGCCTGACCGCGCGGTGTTGGCGTGTCCGGTCATCCCGGCGGTGGCACCGAGGGCAAGGCTCGAGCAGACGGCGAGCAGCCAGGCGCCTCGCGATCGGCGCTGAGCGAGTGCGAAGGCGAGCAAGGCCAGGAGGCCCGTGGCGGCTTGCCGTTTCCAGCCGCGTCCCCAGTTGCTGCCGAGCACGGCCCGCAGGAAATCGCCCGTGATGGGCTCACCCGGATCCAGGAGGGTCCTGCTTTGCAGGTAGAGCCGGCACAGGGTCAGCGCGACCAGGGCTGCCGCGGCAACCAGTCCGATCCGGGCGGCACGGCGGGTTATCTCCGCGCCGAGCTCCGCGTGCGAGCCACGCACGCGGGTGTGCAGGGCAAAAAAGAAGGGCGCGTAACTGGACGCGCCCAGAAGTAGAAACGCCGACAGATACCAGCCCCACCGCGCCGCCGCATAGATCGCGTCGACGAGGCCGAGCGATTCACTCACGGCGTGATGCTGAACCCGAAGATGCCGCGGATCGCGTGACCGTCACTGCTCGCGGTGCGCCAGGCGACCAGGTACTTCCCCGCGGACAGCGCGGCCTGGACCGGAAGGGCGGCGACCATCGAGTCGGACGTCGCGGTGGCCTTGATCGTGGCGATCTTCGTGCTGTCGCTCCGCATCAGGGTCACGCTCGTGAAAGGGATCTCGGGGCGCTCGTTGAACCAGAGGCGGATCTCCTTGGGGGCGGCGTGCACCTGCTCGCCGTCCGCGGGGGAGCTCTTCACCAGGTGATTGTGCACCATGGCCGTGGCCAGCAGGGTCACGGCGCCGAGCGGAAGCAGTCTGAGGAACGTTTTCATGGGAGGGAAAGATAATCAGGGTGACCGGGGCGACCCGCCGACGAGGACCTTGAGGTCGGCGGCGAGGTCCTCGCGCTTGACGCCAAAGGGATACATCACGTGGGCGGAGTCATCCGGCGTGAACGCCCAGATCTGCGACATGTGGGTAATGCCATAGCCGCCGCCTTGGGGAAGCTCGCCTTCGCGCAGCGCGGGAGCCATGCCCAGTCTCCGCTGCGCTGCCGCGATCTCGGCGGGCGCGCCGGTCAACCCGATGAACGCTGGATCGAATCGCGCCAGCCAGCCCTCGAGCTCGCTGGGCGTGTCGCGCTCGGGATCCGTCGTCACGAAGACGACGCGAACCCGCTGCCGCTCCACATCGCGAAGGCCGCGCAGCGCCCACGCGATATTGGCCAAGTGGAGCGGGCAGACATCCGGACAGTTGCGGTAGCCGAAGAACAGCAGGGTGACCGTTCCCCGGGTCTCCTGGCGGAAATCGAACGCCGTGCCGTTGAGGCGCTGCAGCACGAAGTCCGGCTTGGGCATGCCGCGTTCCAGCCGCGGGCCCCGCAGCTCGCTGCGCGTGGGTGGAGCCGCCGGCTTCGCGCACGCGACGAAGGCGGTGCCGAGAGCGCAGGCCAGGGCGCGTTTCATGGCGCGGCCAGCTCCGGCCCGCGGCGGCGGCCCAGCCAGTAGCCGACGGCCCAGCCCGCGATGCCGCCCGCGACGACGTCGCTGGCGAAGTGGGCCTGTGCCAGGACCCGGGTTAGGGCACACCCCGCCGCCAGGGCGTAGACCACCGCGGCGGCGCGTGGGTAGAACCGCGCCAGCAGCGCCGCTCCCGCAAAGGCGACCGTCGCGTGGCTGCTGGGGAATCCGAGGTCGTGGGTGTCGAACGGCCGTTCGGCGAAGCTGCGGT
Organism: uncultured Gemmatimonas sp.; assembly: GCA_964398345.1. Classification (GTDB taxonomy): domain Bacteria; phylum Gemmatimonadota; class Gemmatimonadetes; order Gemmatimonadales; family GWC2-71-9; genus JABFSM01. The sequence continues at coordinate 13,092 of CAYNNS010000053.1, forward strand.
ACACGAAGGCCCCGGCGTGGAGGCCCGGCCGTTCCCGCCGAATCAGCAGCTTCAGCAGCTCGGCCACGCCGCCGGCAAGGGCCGGAGCAAGCACCAGTAACCCGCTGCTCCGGTTCCTCGTCTGCAGCCATACCACCAGGCTGAGCGGTGCCCAGAAGACCAGGCTTCCCAGCACCCGAAGCAGCCGGCCCCAATCGTGCTCGTACACGGTGGGGTCACTCACGTGTCGCCAGACCCAGGGATCCAGCCAGAACGCGAGCGCGGTCGCGAGCCCCGCGCCGAGCACCGGCAAGAGCGTGCGGCGAAGCGTCACGCGTCACCGCCGGGGATTGCGGCTAGCCCGGATGCGAGTGCCCGCTCGACGCCGGCGCGATCGGCGGGACCCGACGCGCCCTGCCACAGTCGGCTCCCGCCCCCGCGTCCTCCGCCAAGCGCAGCGAGCACGCTGTCGACCACCGGCTTGAGCTCGGTCGCGACGTCCTCGGAGCGACCCAGCAACAGCTGGGTCTTGGCACCGGCGATGCCCAGCAGAGCGATCACTCCGGAAGCGCTGGTCAGTCGCTGCGCCAGCCCTTTCGCTTCCTCGATCGGGCGCTCCGACCACGCGGCCATGACCACGCGGATGCCATTCCGCCGCGTCGCGTGCTGCAGCAGCGCTTCCGCTTCGGCGTCGAGCTCGTGCTCGCGCTGGGCGGCGAGGGATTTCCGCGCCTCGTGGAGGGCTTCCTGCATGCGGGCGACCGAGGCGCCGAGCTCGGCCGGCGAGCAGGTGAGCGAGCTCGCCACTTCCTGGAGGATGGCGCGCTTGGTGGCGTAGTCGGTGCGGGCACGTCCGCCGCAAAGGAACTCGATGCGCAGGCCGCGCTTGAGCCGCTCGGTGCGGAGCACCGCGATGAGTCCGATCTCTCCCGTCGACGCCACATGGGTCCCACCACAAGCCGAGACGTCGAAATCGCCGATCGCGACGACGCGAAGCGGCCCCTTCACGTCGGGCTGCTTGCGCAGCTTCAGCGACTCGAGCTCGCCCGCTTCGGGAAACCAGGCGCGCACCGCGGCGTTTCCCGAGAGGGTCTGGTTGGCCAGGGCCTCCGCCTCGGCAATCCGGGCCTCCGACAGGCTGGGAACCGCGAGGTCGATCGAGACCCGCTCGGCTCCCAGGTGAAAGCCGATGGTCGCAGCGTCGGCGATTCGGACGAACGCCTGCGACAGAAGGTGCTGTCCGGAATGCTGCTGCATGTGGTCGAAGCGGCGCGGCCAGTCGATGCTGCCCGCGATGGGCCCCGGTTCGATCGCCCGATCGAGGAGATGCACGACGGCCGCGTCGCTCTCGCGCACCGAAACGTCGAGCACGGTGGCGGCCCCGAGCTGGCCGGTGTCGTGGGGCTGACCGCCCGAGGTGGGATAGAAATAGGTGGCGTCGAGAATGGCGGCGAAGCCGCCCTTGACCGGTGCGAGCGCGCTGAGCTGCGAGCTGAACCGCCGGGTGTAGGAATCGGTGTAGTAGCGACGCTGGGTCATGCAACGCGCCCTGAGGGACTCGAACCCCCAACCCTCAGATCCGAAGTCTGATGCTCTAT
>CAYNNS010000054.1:0-14632 GCA_964398345.1 uncultured Gemmatimonas sp.
AGCGGCGGCGCTCCCGCGGCCGCGGGGGTCGCTCCCGCGATCCCGCCCGCCGCGGCGAGATACGCCTCGAGGTGCCGCTGCCACGCCGAGGCTCTCGGGGCCGCGCCCCGATCCGTCGCTCCGAGCGCGCGGAGCGCGCGCTCGGCCCACTGCAGCGCCTCCTGGTGATCCTGGAGCGCGGCCCGCAGCACACGGCGGGTGGGATGATCGACCAGCGGGTTACTCTCCGCCAGGTGAGTCGTGTAGGCCTGCGCCAGCGCGCGCCGCACCACCAAGTAACTCCCCGCGAGCAGCTCGGCCGCATCCGCCGAGCCGAGCGCCTCCTCCAGCAGCGCCTCGAGCGCGGCATCGGGCGCGGTGTCGAGCGGCGGCACCGGATGGCGCATCTCGCCGATCCGTTTCCGGATGGCGTCGGCGTGCTGCGCGTCCAGCCACTGGTGCAGCGCGTAGGCGCACTTGATCTCCCACACCGGCTCCGCCGTCAGGTGCGAGAGCAGATCCCGCATGAGCCGCCGCTCGGTCCACTGATAGCGGAGCAGGCGGCGGACGTTGTCGTCGACCGGGTAGCCGATCCGTGCCGCTTCGGCGTAGCTCGCGAGTCCCGCGAGCTCCGGAACGCCGCTCACTGCTTGGCGAACACCAACTTCTGTCCCACCGACTGTCCCTGCACGCTGATGGTGCGATCCTGAGTCAGCGTCTTCCCGTCCGCCGAAAGCGAGTAGCGGTCGAGCAGGGTGATGTCGCCCTGGGCCACCGACGTATTGGTCGTCACGACGAGCACGTCGCCGTCCCACTTGAGCGTGCTCGCCAGCTGCTGCGGCCCCATCGTGTTCTTGTACTCCGTGCCGTCGATGACGAACACCAGATTGCCGACCACCTCCGTGCCGTTCTGCACGGTGGTGCGCTTGATGTTGAGCTTGGGCTCCTGGTGATCGACGACGTCGGTGCGGCTGGTGGGCGCGGGGAGCGGACCGAAATCGCTCTTGTCCACCTGGAGTACCCAGGTGCCACTCAGGTTCGGCACGTGCTGCGCCTGGGTGATTCGGGGAGCAGCGCTGAGCAGGACTCCCAGCAGCGCGACGGTCAGAACGGGACGCATACAGGCTTCCTTTCGGGAGAGATTCCGGTTCATAAGCTACAGGCCCAGCAACCGGGCCGCATTGCCGCCGAGGATGCCGGCCTCCTGGGCCGGTGGCAGGCCGAGCGATCGGATCGTGGTGAGCATTTTCGGGATGCTGCCGATCTGGTGGGGATAGTCGCTTCCGGCGAGGATCTGGCCCGGGCCGGCGAAGGCGATAGCCAGGCGCAACGCATCCGGGTCGAAATTCACCGTGTCGTAGTAGAACCGCTTGAGGTGCTCGCTCGGCGGCCGCTCGAGATCCTTACGGCACTCCGCGAACATCTCGAAGCCCCGATCGAGTCGTTCGGCGAGGTAGGGGATCGTCCCACCCAGATGTCCCAGCACCCAGTGGATTCCGGGAAACCGCTCCGGCACGCCAGCGAAGACCAGGTGGGCCGCGGCCAGCGTGGTATCGAAGAGGAATCCCACCAGCGGCATCAGCCAGTACTCGCGCATCGCCTCGACGCCGAGCGGGAAGGTCGGGTGGATGTACATGAGGGCGCCGGCATCGCTCGCGCGCTCCCAGAGCGGCCAGTACTGGCGGTCGGCGAGGGCGATGCCATTCACGTTGCCGAACACCATGCAGCCCTTGAAGCCGAGCCTCCAGGCGCGCTCGAATTCCCGGACCGACGCCTCGGGGTCATTGAGCGGCAGGGTAGCGAGCGCGGTGTAGCGATCACCCCGGGTCCGCATGATTTCGGCGAGCGCGTCGTTGACCAGCGAGGCCAGCAGCGCCGAGCGGGCCGGGGCTTCGAGCAGGGTCCCCGGGCAGGTGAGTGAAATGAGCTGCCGGTCGATGCCTTCGCGCTGGAGCACCGTGGTGCGGTACTCGATGTCGCGATGTCCGCGGACGGCGATGTTGGCGTCGCCCGGGGAGTAGAGCACCGGGTTTCCGTCGGCGTCGTCCTTCACGTTGAGCGCGCTCGTCCCCGAGCGCAGCGCCTCGATGAAGGTGGGAGGGTAGTAGTGGTTATGGACGTCGATGATCATGGGGTTTCGCCCAAAGGTAGAAGACCGGGAGTCCGGCCAGCACGAGGCCGAGACCGGTCAGGGTCTCAGCCGGGTTCGCCACAATCTGGTTCACCACCACCAGCAGCGCGGCGACCACGAATATCACCGGCAGGACGGGATATCCCCAGATGGCGTAGTCCCGGGTGAGCTCCGGCCGGCGGCGCAGCCGCATGAGTCCCACGGCCATGAGGGCGAAAAAGATCCACTCGGTATACACCACGCGTGTGAAAAGCGCGCGGAAGCTCCCGGTCGCCACCAGCACGGACGCGACCAGGGCCTGCAGCACGATGGCGCGGTGCGGGGTCTGGAAGCGGGGATGAATCTCGCCGAGCCAGCGGAACAGCAAGCCGTCCTGCGCCATCGCGAGATAGACGCGCGGCCCGGTGAGCACGATGCCGGCGAGCGCCCCGAAGGTCGAGAAAAGCACGACGACGGAGATCGCATTGCCGCCCCAGGTGCCGAGCAGCGTGTCGGCGAGATCCGCCGCAACCCGCGTGGAGTGCGCGACGCGATCGAGAGGCAGCACGTAGAAATACACCGTGTTCATCGCGAGATAGGCGAGCGTCACGATGGCGGTGCCGAGCGCCAGCGCGCGGGGAATAGTAACCCGCGGGTTGAGGGTTTCCTCGGAGCTGTAGGTGACCATGTGCCAGCCGCCGAACGCGAAGAGGCCGGCGGCGAGTCCCGCGACGTAATCGGCGGGAGAAGTCCGGGGGTGTTGCGCCGCCGAGCTGACGAAGTGCTCGCCTACCCGGCCGCCGAGCACGAACCCGATGACGACGATGGCGAAGACGGCGAGCAGCTTCCCCGCGGTGAACAGGGTCTGCAGCCGGCTGCCCTGCTTGACGCCGGCGTAATTGATGGCGGAGAGCAGGACGATCACGGCAATGGCCACCGCTTTGGCAGCGACCGGACCGAGGGGGACGAGGTGATCGGCGTAGCGGGCAAAGACCACGGCAATGGCAGCGATGATGCCGGAGTGCATGCTCCAGAACATCGCCCAGCCCCAGAGAAAGCCCAGCGGCGGCCCGAACGATTCGGTGAGGTAGACGTACACCCCACCGCTCCGTGAGAAGATCGACGCGAGCTCTGCGGTCACCAGGGCTCCGATCAGCGTCAACGCGCCCGCCGCAACCCAGACGGCGAGCACGCCCCCCACCGAGGGAATGCGCGCGGTAATCTCCGAGGGCTGCACGAAGATGGAGGCCCCGATGATGGTGCCGACTACCAGCGCTGTGGCGTGCGGCAATCCGATGGCGCGCCGCAAGCCGGTGGACGCGCTCATCGCTGCAGGTAGTCTTCGCCGAGCACGCGGTCGAGCTCCGCGACGAGATGAGCGGCATCGGAGCGCGAAAAACACAGCGGCGGCTTGAGCTTGAGCACATTGTGGAAGGGGCCGTCGGTGCTGAGCAGGATGCCGCGCTCGCGCATCCGATTGGCGACATACGCCGCCTCGGCGCCCGCGGGCTCGAGGGATGCGCGATCGCGCACCAGCTCGAGGCCCAGAAAGAGCCCCAGGCCGCGGGCGTCCCCGGCGATCAAGTGTCGCGCGACGAGCTGGCGCAGGCCTTCGAGCAGGCCAGCGCCCACTTCGCGCGCCTGGGTCTGGAGTCCTTCCTCCTCCAGGACAGTGAGTACCGCGAAGCCGGCTGCGCAGGACACGGGATTGCCGCCGAAGGTGTTGAAGTATTCCATCCCGTTGGCGAATGCCGTCGCGATTTCACGGCTCGTGACCACGGCGCCGAGCGGATGTCCATTGCCAAGCGGCTTGCCCAGCGTCACGATGTCGGGAACGACGTCCTGGGTCTCGAAGCCCCAGCAATGGGTGCCGACCCGACCCAGCCCGACCTGCACCTCGTCCGCGATACAGAGGCCGCCCGCGGCGCGAATCCGCGCAAACGCCTCGGCGAGATAACCCGCCGGCAGCACGATCTGCCCGCCACAGCTCGGCAGCGACTCGACGAGGAACCCGGCGACTGGCTCGCGGCGCTCCAGCAGCTCGTCGATCGCGAGCGAGACCTCGCGCGCGTATTTGAGGCCCGCGTCGGGATCGCCGCGGCGGAATTCCCCGCGGTAGTCGTCGGGGAGCGCGACCTTGCGGACCCAGGGCGGGGGGCCGGCGCCGCCGGGGCCATCGTGCTTGTAGGGACTCACGTCGATCAGCGTGGTGGTGTTGCCGTGGTATCCCACGTCGAGCACCACCATGCCGCGGCGACCGGTCGCCGCCCTGACGAGCCGGATGGCGAGCTCGTTGGCCTCGGTGCCGGAATTCACGAAGTAACACACCGAAAGCGGCGCCGGGAACCGCGCGCTGAGCCGCTCGCCGAATTCGCCGAGTCGCTCGTGCAGATAGCGGGTGTTGGTGTTGAGCAGCGCCGCCTGCGCCTGGATCGCACGCACCACACGGGGATGGCTGTGACCTACGTGGGCGACGTTGTTCACCGCGTCGAGGTAGCGCAGCCCCTCGGTGTCGTAGAGGAACTGCTTCCAGCCCCGCACGATCGTCAGCGGCCGGCGATAGGAGATGCTGAGCGAGGGGCCGATGTGGTGCTGGCGACTGGCACGGATCGCCAGATCGCTCCGGTGCGGGTTAGCAAGCAGGCCCTCGGGCAGCCGGGCGACGAGGTTGGGATCCGGCGAGAGGCTCTTCCAGACGGCGCGCTGGTCGGCGCGGGCCACGCCTGGAAACTCCCCGTCGCGGTCCAGCAGGTCAGTGATGAGCTGGAAGTGGAGGTGCGGCGGCCAGCCGCCGTTGACCTCGAGGTCGCCCACGGTGGCGATCTTGTCGCCGCGCGCGACGCGCTGCGCGCTGCGCGTTCTCTCGAGCACGTCCCGACCGAGGTGGCCGTAGAGCGTCCAGAAAACCGGTCCGGATTCGGGCTCATGGCGCAGAATCAGCGTGGGTCCGTAGTCCAGATCCATGCCGTTGTCCCGCACGCTCTCCACCACCCCGTCGAGCGGGGCGAGCACGCTGGTGCCCGGCTCGACGAACAGATCCAGCCCGAGGTGAATGGTGCGGGGGATCGGACGTTCGTTGCCTACGTCCTGAAAATGACTTGCCGCATAGAGCAGTCGCGCCTCGTCGTAGCGACCGATGCCGATCCGGGCCCCCGCCGCTCTGATCTCAGCGAACAGCTTGGCGCTGAAGCCCACCAGGTCGGTGGGCTCGAGCGGTGTGGCGATCAGCGGGCTCCCGACCGAGAGATCGAGCGCGTAGTACGAGTCCTCGGCGGCGAGCAGCGGTCCCAACGCGTCCTGCTGCGCCCGCAGCCAGTCGGTGACCGGAGTCGCGGGGGGGCAGGGGTCCCGTCGTGGAGCGGCGGGAAAACTGCAGTGGGCGAAGCGGGGAGGCACCTGCTCAAGCCGTTGGAGCGTGGCCCAGGCTCCGGTTTCACTGATGGTGAGGTAGGAGTCACCAGGGAAGCTCGCCGCCTGCTCCGCCGAGTTGACCACCGAGACCGCGAGGCGAATCGCGATCAGCGGAAAGAGGACGGCCAGCTCCGTGGGCTCGACAGGGTATTCGGCGTGATAACCCGCGACTACCGCGGTGGCGGCCGCCAGCGGGTCGGGCGTGTCCTGCATCGCGTAGGCGCAGGCGATGGCGAGGTCCGCGATCACGACGCTCTCGAGCATGTCGCCGTAGTCGACGATCGCGCGAACGCCCCGGGTGTCCGGGTGTCCCGGGGCGACGATCACGTTCCAGTCGTTGGCGTCGTTATGGATCACCCCGCGCCGCAGCCGGCCCAGGGCCGGCTCGACTTCGGCCTCGAACCGCGCGAGCTGCCGCTCGACGAGAGCGCGGCGCGCGGGGTCGGTCAGGCGCCCGAGGTGGCCGCGGATCCAGCCCGACCGCGCGATGTCCCACTTGAGCTCGCGCCGCGCCGCGGGGTGCGCGAAGCCATGGAGCGCGCGATCGAGCCGGCCGACCGTGCCTCCGAGCGAGTGGAGCAGCTCCGGCGTATGCGGCGCTGTCCGCGCCCACTCCCGCCCCGGTACCCAGGTCAGCACCCGCGCGAGATGCCGGGTGCCGTCCTCCGCGCCAACGCTCTCCAGCTCCCGGCCCGCGCGGGAGCGCACCAGGCGCGGCAGCTCCAGGGCGGGCTCGCACTCCGCGATGCGCTCCAGCGCGCGATGCTGCAGGTCGAGGGTGGCTTCGGTTTCGTCCGCGTGGACGATTTTGAGCACGAAGCGCTCGCCGGCGGCGGTCTGAATCAGAAAGTTCCGGTCGCGCTCGCTGGCGAGCTCGCGCAGCTCCCCGGAGAGCCCGAAGTGCTCGCGGGCGAGCACCGCGGCCTGCTGCAACGAGCACTGCGGCCTGGTGAAGCGCACCGTGAGACCAGCGCTCATGGTCCTCTTGCCTGGTCCAGGGCGAACATGAAGACCCGCGCGCGCTCCGGCGCCGGTCCTGGCGACCGCGGCCCCTTGGCATTGGGCACCGGAGCGGTCTCGAGCACCGCGAACGTCGGCCCTCTGGCCCGGAGCACTGTGGGAAGCTCGCTGCGCCACTCGGCGAGCGTGCCGAAGCGGAAAGTCGAGCACAGCCCGGCCGCGCGGGCGAGCGCCAGGAAATCCACCGCGTCACCCCTAACCCGGGATGCCGGCGCCGACGGCGTGGGCTGGGCACCGGTAATCTCGTAGACGCCGTTGTCGAAGAGCAGCACGAGGAGATTCGGCGGCGCGCAGGCGCTGATGCTCACCAGCGAGCCGAGGTTCATCAACAGGCCGCCGTCGCCGTTGAGCACGATGATGCGCCGTTCGGGCCGCGCCAGCGCGAGCCCGAGCCCCAGTGCGGTGGCCTGGCCCATGCTCGAGGGCACGAACACCCAGTCGAGCGGGTGCGCGGGGCCCCCCGCCATCCACTCGCGGGCCGCGCCCATCGCGGAGATAACGACGTCGCCGTCGCCCCGCAGCTTCCGCAGCTCCAGGAGCGCATCGACCAGAGCGATGCTCACGCGCGACCTTCGGCGATAACGACGGCGCGCGGCGCCGCGGCCGAGCGCCAGCCGGCGAGGTGCGCGGCGAGCGCGTCGAATTGGTCGGGTGCGGTGATCAAGCGGTAGTCGAACCGCCAGGCGTCGAGGATCGGCTCGGTGAAGACGAGGCAGGTGTCGCCCGGCAGGGTCTCCTGGCTCAGGTAGCTGCGATAGCCGATGATGCTCGGGATGGGGAGCTTCCAGTCGTGCAGCACGTTGCGGAGCGCGTCGCCGGACTCGAAGAGGCCGGTGCACTGGATCATCACCAGGGGCTGCTTGCCACCGAGAAAGAGACCCGCTGCCACGGCCCAGGCTTCGCCCTCACGGCAGACCCGCAGCAGGGCAATGCCCCGCGCCGCGATCGCGGGCTCCCATTGACCGATGGTGCTGTCGGGAACGGTGACGACGTGCGTGATGCCGCACTCCTGGAGCAGCGTGGCCATCTGAGCGCCGGAAAACATCAGCCTTCGGGGTTCCGTGCCAGGAAAATCAGGTCGCCGGGATACTGCGAGCCGTAGGGACTCCTGTCGTAACCCGCAAACAGCTGCTCGACCGCGAACCCGGCTCGCACGAGCAGATGCTCCGCCTCGAAGCGGAACAGGTAGCGCATCCGGAAGGCGTGCACCAGCCGTTCTTCGCGACCGTCCGGGAACTTGGTGTCGTGAAGCAGCTCGACATCGTTGATCTGGTTGAAGCGGTCGCGCGCCGTGATCACGTGATGCCGGATGGTGCGGCGGCCGTCCGGCATGGTGAACTCCGGCTCGCTGCCGATGATTTCACCCGTGGGTTGCGTCGCCAGCGCATCGAGCGAGGGATTGAAGAGGTCGAGGATGAGCTTCCCACCAGGCAGGAGGTGGCGGCGGATCGCATTGAGACAGGCGAGCTGATCGGCAACGGTCAGGAGATGCTGGAAGGGCCGGAAGGGAATCGTTGCCAGCGCGAAGCGGCGCCCGAGCTCGAACGTCCGCATGTCGCCCTCGACCAGCTCGATGCGCGCGCGCACCTCGGCAGGCTCGGCGGCCACGCGCTGGCGGCAGACCGCCAGCATGCTGGGCGAGAGGTCGAGGCCTGTGATCGGGATTCCTGCCCGCGCGGTTGGGATGAGGACGCGCCCGGTCCCGGAGCCCACCTCGAGCACGGGGCCTCCCGACTCCCGTGCCGCGGCGATGTAGAAATCCACGTCGGGACGGTCCCGGTACGGGACGACATGGTCGTACAGGTCAGCGATCGTTGCGTATTCGTCCGCGCTCATCGAGTCGCCACCTCGGCTATCCAGATGTCAGCTTCGTGGGTACCTAACACGAAGTAGAACCGGGTTCCGTCGGTGGAAAAGTCGAAGCGCATCGGGCGGCGTCCCGCCGGATCAAAGGTGACCACCTTGCGAACGGCTCCACGGGCAAGGTCTGCTGCTCCGATGTAGGAGCCGATCGAGTCCGTGGCCATGAAGTAAAGGGTCTTCCCGTCACGAGACAGTTGCGGCCACACGGCCCGTGCGGGTCCGCTCGGCGGCATGACCGGTGTTGGAGTCCCTCCGTCCGAAGGTACTGAGACCACTGGTGCGAGGTTACCCGCCGGGAACAGATACGCGGATTTTCCCGGAACCGCACTGGCGCATGCCCCGTCGGCGGGTGCCAGTTCGCGGGGCTTTCCCCACGGCGCCCCGGGACCGGCTCGCCGGATTTCGACCGGCCTTTCTCTGTCGTTGTCCATGCGATCGTAGCACAGGCTGTTATTGGTGCCCCAAACCGGGGCCCGCTCACCGACGGTGTCGCTGGTAACCCGCTGGAGGCCGGTCCCGTCGGGATGGATGGTATAGATGTCGCGATTGCCGTTTCGTATGGAGGTGAAGGCCAGCTCGTTGCCGTCGGGAGACCAGTCCGGCCACATGTCGTCCGCAGGGTCATCGGTGAGCTGCCGGGGAGTGCCCCCTGCGGCGCCCACCACGAAGATGTTGGCGTTGCCGTCAAGGTCGGAGTCGTGCGCCAGCCATTTTCCGTCTGGCGAGAGCTTGACGACCTCGACCGCCTGGTTGCCTCTCGTCACCGGTACCGCCTCGCGCTCGGTTGCGTGCCCGTTGGGGGGGACCTTGACCATCCAGATGTTGAGGTCGCGCGAGTACTTTGAGTAGACCAGGCGCCGGCCGTCCCGCGAAAGCGCGATGGTCTGGGCGTCCAGCCCAGTGGTAATCCGCCGCGCCGGTCCCCTGGCTCGACCATCCCTCCCGATGCGCTCTTCGTAAATGTCCCGCCCGCCTCCACCGCTCGAGATGTACAACAGGCCACTGCCATCGCGTAGCCAGACGGGAGATATGTTGAGCGTGGTCGAATCACTCACCATGCGAGGGGTCCCCCCAGCCGCAGGGACCACGAAGACAGTACTCGCCGCCAGATTCCCGAAGGCTCCTGGGCTATAGAGGAATTCCCGGTTATCCCGTACGCCCGCGAGCCACGATCCATCGGGTGACCGCGCGAGGGAGTGCGGCGCGTAGACCCGGGCCACCAGCCGAAGCCCGGTGCCGTCCGCGTTGATGATCAGGACGCTGTCGTTCTTCTCGAACGCGATCCGCTTGCCATCGGGTGACCACCGTGGCGCCAGGGGTGGGATGCCGCCCTGGGACCGAAATACGACGAATCCATTGCCACCCGTCGGCGGCATCAGCACAATGTTGGCCTCACCGCGCCTCAGACCATTTGACTCCAGATGAAGGGAGACAAAGGCGAGCCGAGTGCCGTCCGGAGACCAGTCAGCCGATTCCTGATCCCCGGGCATGCTGTCGGTGATGGCGATGGCTCTGCCCCCGTCGCTCGGCTGCAGGTAGATCTTGGTCAGGCTCCGGCTGTCGCTGCGCTCCGAGTACGCGATGAATTTCCCGTCCGGAGAGATCGCGGGAAGTATTTCGAGACCGGGGGCACTCGTGAGTCGCGTCGTTCTGACGATGGAGATGGGTGCGCGCTCGGTACCGGGCCGCAATAGCAAGGCCCCAAGCACGAAAAGGAGCACGGTTGCCGGGACCAGCCATCGGGTGGGCCTGGGCCAGCCAGCCAGTGACCGGGTGTGCGTCGGAGTCATTCCGCCACTGGACGCTGCGAGAGGCTCGAGCGCGGCGAGCAGCTCCTCCGCCGTCTGGTAGCGGTCCGCCGGCCGCTTCTGCAGGCAGCGCATGACGATGTTCTCGAGGGCGGGCGGGAGCTCGGGGCGGTGTTCCCGCGCGGGTTGCGGCGTGCGGGTTACTTGCGCCGCCAGCATCTGCTGGGCGCCGAGCCCCTGGAACGGAGTTTGCCCGGTGAGCATCTCATAGCCCATCACGCCGAGCGCGTAGAGATCCACCCGCCCGTCGAGATTCGCCTCGCCGGTGGCCTGCTCCGGTGCCATATAGGCCGGAGTACCGAGCGCGACACCCGCGGTGGTGAGCTGCGCCCCTGAGGATTCCGTCACCGCCTTGGCCACGCCGAAGTCCATCAGAATGGCATGACGTCCGGAGAGCAGGACATTCTCGGGCTTGATGTCCCGGTGCACCACTCCCGCTCGATGGGCCACGGAGAGCGCGTCGGCAATCTCGGCCATGAACCGAACGGCGTCCTGGAGCGGCAGCTCGCCGGATCGGACCAGCCGATGCCGCAGCGTCTCCCCCTCCACGAACGGCATCACGTAATAGAAGACGCCGTCCGCCTGACCTGAATCGAGCAGGCCCAGGATGTTGGGATGCTGCAGCCGAGCCGCGACTTCGATTTCACGCAGGAAGCGTTCGGATCCCACGGCGGCCGCGAGCTCGGGGTGCAGGACCTTGACCGCCACACGGCGGCGGTGCTTCAGGTCCTCGGCGAGATACACCGTGGCCATGCCACCTTGCCCCAGCTCGCCCTCGATCCGGTAGCGACCGGCCAGCGCGCTGGTCAAGCGGGCAAGCGACTCGCTCACTGCTCCTCATGGCTGTGTGGGAGGCTCAATTATACGGCCCGAACTGTACATCTGCTGCCAAACTGATACTGTTGGACCGCATGAGGCTGACCACCGCATTCGCGATTGGCCTGAGCTGTGTTGCCTGGCCCCCGGCCGTCGCACAGCAGGCCCCGGACGACGGCCAGTGGACCATGCCGGGCAAGGACTACGCGGCCACGCGGTACAGCACGCTGACACAGCTCACCACCGCGAATGTCGCCGGCCTCAAGCCGGTGTGGAGCTTCTCCACGGGCGTGATCCACGGCCACGAAGGCCAGCCGCTCGTGGTCAACAACACGATGTACGTGGTGACGCCCTACCCGAACGTGCTCTACGCGTTCGATCTCACGCAGCCCGACTACCCGCTCAAGTGGAAGTATCGCCCCGACGTCGACGCCAACGCGCTCGGCATCGCCTGTTGTGACGCGATCAACCGCGGCGCGTTCTACGCCGGCGGCAAAATCGTCTACAACCTGCTGGACGGGCACACGGTCGCCGTCGACGCGAAGACCGGCAAGGAGCTGTGGAACGTCAAGGTGGCCGACTTGCACGATGGCGAGACCACCCCGATGGCGCCGTTCGTGGTCAAAGGCCACGTGTTAGTGGGGCCGTCGGGAGGCGAGTTCGGGATCCACGGCTGGACCAAAGCGCTCGATCTGGCCACGGGCAGGCTGAGCTGGACCGCCTACAACGCGGGCCCCGACAGTCTGCTGCTGATCCGCCCCGGCGGCTTCAAGGCGTTCTATGACACGGGCGCGAATCTCGGAGCGAGCAGCTGGGGCAACGATACCTGGAAGACCGCGGGCGCGCCGGTCTGGGGCTGGTTCTCCTATGATCCCGCGCTCGACCTGGTCTATTTCGGGGTGGGCAATCCCGGCCCGTACAACCCGGAGCAACGGCCCGGCGACAACAAGTGGACGAACAGCGTGTTAGCGCGTCATCCGGGCGACGGCAGCCTCGCCTGGGCCTACCAGTTCACCCCGCACGACAACTGGGACTACGACTCCAACGCCGAGATGATCCTCGCCGAGCTCACCATCGGCGGCCGAGCCCGAAAGGTCCTGGTGCATTTCGACAAGAATGGCTTCGCCTACACCCTCGACCGCACCACGGGAGAGGTGCTGGTCGCGGAGCCGTTCGTGAGCCAGAACTGGGCGAAGGGGATCGACAAGAAGACCGGACGGCCGGTGCTCGACTCCAGCAAGTTTACCGGCGCGAGCCGGGGCAACGTGAAGTACATCTGCCCGAGCCTCGAGGGCGGCAAGAGTCCCGCCTCGCCCGGGTCGTTCTCGCCGAGGACGGGCTGGTTCTACCTCGCCACCGTGAACCTCTGCATGGACTATCAGGCGGAGCAGCGTTCGCGGATCCGGGGCACGCCGTTCATCGGGGCCAACACGCCCTACGTCGCGGGACCCGGCGGCAACATGGGGGCGTTCATCGCCTGGGACGCCATCGCCGGCAAGCGGGTCTGGGAGATCAAGGAGAAGTATCCGGTCTGGAGCGGGGTGGTGAGCACCGCGGGCGACCTCGTCTTTTACGGCACGCTCGACGGCTGGCTCAAGGCCGTGAACGCCAAGACCGGACAGCTGCTCTGGAAGTTCAAGGTGGGCTCGGGGGTCGTCGGCGCGCCGATCACCTATCGCGGCCCCGACGGCAAGCAATACGTCGCGGTGTACGCGGGGATTGGCGGGGACTGGTACCTGCTCTCGGGGGACGTGCGCTCCGACGACCCCAACGACGTGCGCGACCCCGCGGATTTCATCAAGGACCTGGGGCGCTACACCAGTGGTGGGGGGATGGTCTGGGTGTTCGGGTTATGAGGGCGAATTGGGCGGTCATGGCGGTCGTGGCGGTCAGCGCCTGCTCGAAGGGGCCGGCTCCGCTGAGCCCGGCGGTCGTCCGGGCAGCGCGTTATGACCAGCACGTCTTCGCGGGCGGGGTGGCACCCGCAGGAGACAGCGCTCGCAATCCCTTCGCCGGAGATGGCAAATCGGCGAAGGAAGGCGAAAAGCTCTTCAGCGCGATGAACTGCGACGGGTGCCACGGCGGCGGGGCGACCGGGTGGGTCGCGCCTGCGCTCAACGACGGACGCTGGCGGTACGGCGGGAGCGACGCGGCGGTTTTTCAGTCGATCTTCTACGGGCGGCCGAAAGGGATGCCGGCGTTTGGCGGGTTACTCGAGCCCCCGCTCATCTGGAAGCTCGTCAGCTACGTGCACTCACTTCCGCTCGCGAAGGCCATCCCGACGCAATCCTGGTAATCGGTCACCGGTCACTGTCTTTTCGCCTCCCACTTGGCGACGAAGCCCTCGGTCTTGAACTCACCGACGAGCTTGTCTGCCTCGATGTGACCCCAGATGACGATCGACTCGTGGTTCTCGAAGACCGCGGTGAACCGCAGCGTATCGGCTATCCATTTCCCCTCGGTCACCTTGCCCGGGCCGGTGTGCGCCGACTGAATGGTTCCCGTGACTGTCTGGCCCTCGAGCTTGAACTCGAACGTCGCTGGGGTGGGGGGATAGCCCTCGACCTGGAACGTCGCGTCCCAGATTCCGGAAATGGGATCGAGCGGCAGCACCGCGAGAGACGCTACCGCGAGCAATCGGTACGAGAGACCTGGCATGGAGCGATTCCAGTTATGAGAAGACCGCCACCTCGTACGGATGTGCGACGCCGCGATTTCGTCGCGGGGACTAGCGCAGGTAGGTGTAGGCGGCGGAGGTAAACTCGCCGTCGGCGGCCTGACTTCCCGGGAACACTTCGATCCTGACGCGATCGTCCGCCAGCATCTGCACCAGCATCAACCCGTACTGGAACTGGGTCGATTCCGTGTACATCAGCCGATAGGCCACCTTGCCCGAGCCGACCGTGACCGAAGCCGGGGATGGGGCGTCGGGAGGAATCGTCCAGACACCGGCGGGCGCGATGGTGCCGCCGATGGAGACCCGGATCAATCGCGGGTCGTAGTAGTCGTAGACGAACGCGACGGTCCGGGGCCAGCCGTCGGGTCCCTGGTTGCCGGGCCCGGGCGTGAGACTCTGCTCGTACCAGTCGCCCACCAGCCGGCCGGGCATCCCGAAATCGATGCGGCCGTCCTTGTCCGCGACGCCGGGGGTGCGGCGGATCTTGGCGTAGATCGCGCTCCGGAGCGGCTCCACGAAATATTTCCAGGGCGACACGGTGTGCAGGGTGGCATTCCCGTAGCGCGCGGGATGCACCAGGCCGGTCAGAGTAACCCGCGTGTCCCAGGCGCCCAGGTCCAGCGACCCGCCGGGATTGGTCGTGCCAAGGGTATCACCGGCGTGGACGATGTCACCGACCTTGAGCGGAATGGGCCGCAGATGGTCGAGGTACCAGCCGAATTCCCGGGTGCAGAGGAACTCGACCTTGTAGTCGCCGCTCGACTGCAGCAGCACGAAATCCACCGTGCCATCGGCGGGCGCGAGCGCCGGCAGCATCTCGGTGCCCTGGACCGGCGGGGACTTGTCCGAGGTGGGCTGATAGAAGTAGACGTGATCGCCCGGCCGCACGGGGCCCGGCGGATTGAGATTTCCCAGGCGCGTGTGGGGCGGGGGGTTCGAAAGGGTGAG
>CAYNNS010000055.1:0-14513 GCA_964398345.1 uncultured Gemmatimonas sp.
ACGTCTCGGATATGGAAGCCAGTTTCGCCTGGTTTGCGAAGCTGGGCTGGAAAGAGTTGTGGCGCTGGGGCGACCCCACCGGATTCGGTGCGGTGGGCTCCGGGTCCTGCGAGATCTTCATGTGTCGCGGCGGGCAGGGGGGACGCGGCAAGGGGACCAACACCACCACCTTCAAGACCTTCGAGGACGAGACCCACGATAAGGGCTGCTGGATGAGCTGGTGGGTGGACGACGTCGATGCCGCCTACCAGGAGTGCCTCGCCCAGGGCATCGAGGTCACCTGGCCACCCACGGACATGCCCTGGAGCGTGCGCGAGATGCACATCCGGCATCCCGACGGCCACGTGTTTCGGGTCGGCAAGGGCCTGGAAGACGAAGGGGAAGAGGAGTAGAGCGCGCTACGGCTGGCGAGTGAACGCCGAGGCGGCCGGGAGCGCATTGCCGGCGGCGTCGAAGAGTGCGAGGGAGCCTCCTCCCCAGACGAATAGGCCCGGAACGGCGACCGCCTCGGGATACCACCAGAACAGCCCAGCGCCCCGGTCACCCGCTGTTCGCCTGACGGTGTCGAGGAGTTCACTGAGAAAGCTGAGTTGCCCCTCAGGGGATACCGGCCAGGACATGCTGGAGCCATCCCCCGCCATGGATTCCCAGCCACCGGCGCGCCAGGGATACGAGGTCTCGACGACGACGATCTCCTTCTGATAGCGAAGCGCGGTCGCGTCGAGGTTGAGCTTGAGCTGGCTCAGCGGACCGTGCCACCACGGGTAGTAGCTCAGTCCGATGAGATCATAGGGCACGCCGTAGGTGTTCATGTGGTCGAAGAACCATTGCGTGCCGCCGGAGCTCCCGCCTTGTGAATAGTGCAGCATGACACGGACGGCTTCTCCTGCCGCGAGCGAGTCCCGCACGCCCCGGATTCCCGCCTTGAGCAAGCGCGTGAACTGATCCCACTGGGTCGCGGTATCGAAGGCCCCGCCCACTCGGCCGAGCGGCCAGAGGAACCCCGCGTCGATCTCGTTGCCGACTTGAACCAGGTCGGGAAGCGCTCCGGCGTGCTTGAGCGCGGCCATCACCGCCGCGGTGTAGCTCTCGACCCGTTGTTCGAGTGTATTGAAATCGAGAGCTGCCCACGCGGCAGGGGTGGTCTGGTGGCCGGGATCGGCCCAGGTATCGGAGTAATGGAGATCCAGCAGCAGCTTCGCTCCCGCGGCCTTGACCCTGACCGCGAGCGCAATGGTGTAATCGAGGTCGTTGACCTGAACCTCGGAATGATCGGGATTGACGAAGAGGCGAAGCCGGAAGGTGTTGGCACCGTGAGCGTGGAGAATGGCGATCGCGTCCCTGGACTTTCCGCTGTCGCGGAAGACCGCACCGGCCTGCTCGATCCGCTGCAGCGCGGAGATGTCGGCGCCGAGGAACATGGTCGCGAGCGCGCGGCCGCCAGGTTGGGAAGGAGCGGTGGTGGAGCCGCAGGCGGCGGCAAGAACCAGCGACGCCCACGCTGGCGCCGTTCGTGGTGTCGCTGGCCCGCGCATGATGCTCTCCTCCCGGATTTCCTCTAGCTTGGTACGAGGAACCTAAACGCCCCGGGAACTCCCATGAGAAACCTGTTGCCCGCCCTCGGCCTGCTCGTTGCCGTCGTTCCCGCAGCCCTCGCCCAATCCCAGTCCCTCGACGGGTCCTGGCGCTCCGAAGGCTACGGCTGGGTGTTCGACATCAGGCGTGACTCGCTCCGCGCCCGCGAAGTCACCGCGGTGAGCTGCCTGCTCTCCTTCCGCGCCCATCGCGACACGACCCCGGCCGGCGCAGTCGCGGCCTTCACGTTCGATGGCTCGCCCACCACCCTGCAGGTGCGGGCCGGCGACTCCGAGGACCAGCTCCGGCTGCACCTCGAAGGCTCGGCATCGGACTACGTCATCCGGCGCGCGCGGGTGCCCCTGGTCTGCGAGCAGGAGACCCCGAAGGACTCGCGGAGCGTCTTCGACGTCTTCTGGCAGAACTACGCCGAGCACTATCCCTTCTTCGCGGACAAGGGTGTGAACTGGGATTCGGTGCGTACCGCCAACCGCGCCCGCGCGGCGTCGGCTAACCCGCAGGAGCTGTTCGACATCCTGAAGGGCATGTTCGAGCCGCTGCACGACGCCCACACCTTCCTGCTCGCGAACGACGTCAACCTGCGCGCCGGCGGCGGCCGCCCCGATCCCGAGCCCATCGGCCCCGAGGGCCGCACCCGGGTCGAAGAGATCATCACGACGAAGTACCTGCGCGCGCCGCTGCACAAGTACGCCAACGGGCGCGTGGCGTTCGGGTATCTCCCCGACTCGATCGGCTACCTGCGCATCACCGCGTTCGCGGGTTATACCGCCGAGCGTTCCTACCGCTCCTACCTGACCGCCCTGGAAGCCGCGCTCGACAGCACCTTCGCCGACACCCGGGGCTGGAAGGGCCTGGTGATCGACGTGCGGGTGAACGGCGGCGGGGCCGACCCCCTCGGCCTCGCCATCGCGGCGCGGCTCGCAACCCAGACCTACACCGCGTACGCCAAGGTGGCCCGCGGCGATCCGAAGGATGCCAGCAAGCTCACCGACCCGCAGCCCAGCGTCGTGGTGCCCAGCACCAGGCCGGGATGGCGCGGACCCGTCGTCGAGCTCACCAGCCGCTACAGCGTGAGCGCGGCGGAGACCTTCACCCAGGCGCTCATGGGCAGGAAGCCCGCGATCGCGCGCGTGGGCGAGAACACCCAGGGCGTCTTCTCCGACGTGCTGGGCCGCGCCTTACCCAATGGCTGGCGGATGGGACTGCCCAACGAGCTGTTCCTGAACGCCGAACGGAAGAGCTACGACGGGCCCGGCATCCCGCCCACGGTGCCGGTGCCGACCTTCACCAAGGCCGACCTCGAGGCCGGGAAGGACCCCGGCCTCGAGCGGGCGATGGCGCTGCTGCGCGGGAACTAGCGGCGGGCCCGCAGCCCCCAGAGTCCGCGCAGCGAGAGCACCAGGCTGAAGAGCGAAGCTCCGCCGAGCGAAATGAGGGTCCAGACAAAAAAGGCCGGCCCGCTCGCCTGGGCGATGTGTCCGCCGGCCAGGCCTCCGGTTGCGGTCAGGTGGAGGTAGGGGACCACCACCCCGAACAGCGAACCGAGAAGGAGGATGAGGTACCCCGCTAGACGGTCCGCCAATACGAACGCGCCGACGAGCCAGACCGCCAGGATGAGCAGCGTGATGGCAAGCCCGGTCGGGGTCAGGACGTCCTTGCCATAGGCGAAATCGTCCGCGAGGTGGAGCGAGGCGAGGACGATCGAGCAGAGCGCCGTGATCCGTAGCAGCGTGCTGTTGGTCATGGGCGAGTCCCGTTGGAGGATGCTGCGGAGCGACCTATGGGATTCCCATACGAGGGTGCCTCCGGGAGGTTTCAGGCACAGTCACCGCGAAATGCGGTGCACCTCCATCGTCCAGTAGTCCCGGAGCCAGGTCTTGCCGCGGTCGAACGTCGCGTCGGCACGCCAGAGGAAGTGGTCCGGCGCGATCGCGAAGTAACGGAAACGCACCAGCATCGGGCCATACCACTCGATCAGCAGCCGGTCATCGCCGGCGCTCCACATCAGCCCCGCCTGCCAGGCACCGGCGTTGGTATTGACGCCCTCCATCTCCCAGAGCTTCCGCTCCGGATTCCAGGCCCGGTACGTCCAGGTGCCCGCCTCCCAGGTCGACTGCGCGTCGTCCGGGCGCCAGTGGTCTTCGATCAGCACGCCCTGGCCGCCCGTCTCCTTCTTGGTGAAGACCCAGTGACCCGTGAACGCTGGAGTGAATGCACCATCCCGGCGGCGCGACTGGAACCGAAAGCTCCAGGTGCCGACGAGGAAGTCGTAGTCGCCGGGAGCGCTCTTGCCGGTCAGGGTGTCGGTGACTTCGAAGTTCGCGCCCAGCGTATCCGGTAGCGCGATCGCGCGCGGCGCGGTTGGTTGGTTTTGCGTGAAGGCGACGGCAGGAACGATCGCAAGCGCGGCGAGCTGGAGACGAAACCTCATGGCGTGGAACCTCGGGCTAGACCTGAAGTGAGACGTTGTGAGAAGGCTCCTAGTCGTCGTCGCCGTTGTCCTCGAACAAGAGCAGCAGCGCGTTCCCGTTTCCGGTAGCTCCCTTCGCGGAGCGTTGCAGGAAGGTGTAGTGCTCCAGCACCTGGCCGAGAGGATCGAAGCTCTCCTCCCACTGCACCCAGCACTCCGGATAGATCTTCGCCGCGTCGAGCGCCGCGGCATCGTAGTGGGGCACCAGGTCTTCCGGGGTGATCCCGCTCAGCTCCTTGTGGAGCGCAACGACCTCGCCGGGAGCGATGACGCGCGGCGCCCGCACCGGACCCTTCGCGGCCCCGACTTCGCTTCCGAGCGTCAGCCACCGCGCGGCGTGCGAACCGGGCTGGTGCTGCGCGAGCAGAAACTCGATCCCATGCCAATACCGGTAGACGCCCGAGTAGAGCTTCGCTTCGGCGACGGCCTGCTCGAGTTTGCCCGAGCTGGCCGCGAGCGCTGCCGCGACCTCGGGAGGGAGCTGAATGAGACGGCAGATGATAGCCACGGGTCATCGCCTCAGTGTTTCCGCCACTCGATTTCCACCCCGTCACTACTCCCGATCGCAGTCTGCAGCAGGTGAACCAGGTGGTCGGTCGCCCGACCGTCGGCGAGCCAGTCGATCGTGGCCTTGTCGACGTAGTAGTCGCGGTCCGTCGGCGACGTCTCCTCGAGACTGTCGACCAGGAATTGGAGCTCGGCTTCCGTAATGCTTCCCAGGGGCTTGGTCGTACCCTTGAGGTAGAGATCGATGATGGCCACTGCAAGCCTCCTCTAGCTCACGGTGTCAGGCCGGAAGGGGTGCATCGATGCCGGACCAGAGATTCATGGTGCCGAGCTCGACGCGACCACAGGCCTTGAGGTAATTGAAGAGCTGGGTGCGGTACGCCGCGCAGCCGTTCAGCGCCAGGCTCACCAGCAGTGCGCCGCGGGACACCCTGTTCCCATCGAATCCCATGACCGGGACCCGGAACGCCGGCTCCGGCACGTTCCTGAGCAGCCGCTCGTACTCGTCCTTCTGTCCCGCGATCGCCACCAGCGTCTGCTCGAAGTCGCGCGACTCGGCGGCGGCGGCGGCGGGACCCCAGATGCCGGCATCCGAGTCATCCGAGAGCGCATAGCGGGTCAGCGTCGGCCCCATGAAGCTCAGGTAGCGCAGCAGCTCGAGGGTGCTGCGCTGCTTGGGCGTCGGGCGATAGTCGAGCATGCGGGGCTCGATCTTGCCGGTCAGGTGGAGCAGGATGTGGACTTCCTTTTTGAGTGCCTCGATGAGCTCGTCTTTGGTGAGAACCATGGCCCGATCTGGGTGGAGGTGGAGAGCGGAGAACCGTCCAGCGTCGCGTGGAAAATACCCGATCCTCGGCCGCCCTCAACGCCGAGCCGGCCGGGTGGGTGCAGGCCAATCGTGCAGAAGTCTCTGAGGAGGGACGTGCTTGCGTCGCAAGCGCCACGTACCGGCGTGACCACCGCCGCACGACGTGACCGCCCGACCGCCGGTCCGCCTACTCCGACTGTAACACGCTCGCCGGTTTCAGCCGCGCCGCCCGGGTCGCGGGGAACGTCGTGGCCAGCACCGTGATCGCCGAGATCAGCAGCGTCGCGCTCGCCAGAATCAGGGGATCGAACGCCTGGATCGCGTACAGCTTGCTGGAAATCAGCTTGCCGGAGAAATAAGCCAGCCCGAGCCCGATGCCGGCACCGATCACGCCGAGCGTCACGCCTTGCCGCAACACCAGCAGGAACACCGAGCGCTCCGAGGCGCCCAGCGCGAGCCGCGTCGCCATTTCGGCCTGGCGCAGCGTCCCGGCGTACGACACCACCCCGTAAATCCCCACCGTCGCGAGCACTACAGCGATCCCCCCGAAGATCAGCATCAGCGTCATCCCGAGCTGTTGCCGGCTGAGGGTGTCGCCGACGACGTCCGTGGCGAGCTGGAAATCGAGCGCCATGTTCGGATTGAGCTTGCGCACCTCGGCCCGGATCGCGCGCTGGATGCCCGCGACATCCGTCCCCGGCGCCAGGGCCACCACCGCGGTGCCGCGGCGCAGCGGGACCTGCGTCATCGAGATATAGAAGGCGGGCTCCGCCGGATCCGCGAGGGTCTTCTGTCTCACGTTGTCGATCACGCCGACGATCGTGACTTCCTGCTGCGGATTGGGCAGCGGATAACCCGCGGAGAACTGCACGTCGATCGGGTCGCGGCCCTTGAGGTAACGATCGACGAAGATCTGGTTGACGATCGCCACGCGCACGCTGGTTGGGACGTCTCCCGAATTGAAGTCACGGCCCTTGATGAGGTGGGTGCCCATCGCGGCGAAGAGCCCCGGCCCGGCGAAGCGCTGCCGTGTGCCCGGCGGATTGGTAGCGTCGAACGCCTCGCCGTGGAACTGCATCAGCAGCGAGCCCTCGAGCGTGCCGCGCAGCGGATACCCCGAGACCAGCCCCACATCGGTCACGCCGCGGATGCTCTTCACAGCGGTCTGGAGGTCGACGTGGGCCTGGCGCACCGCATCCTGGTTGGGATAACGCGGTCCCAGGAACGACACATCGAAAAGCAGCCGCTGCTCCGGCACGAAGCCGGCGTCGGTGTTGCGGAGATTCGCGAAGCCCCGCACCAGCCAGCCCGCCCCTGTCACCAGCATGATTGCCAGCGCGACCTCGGCGACCGTCATTGCGCTCAGCCAGCGCACGGTGCCGCGGCCTGCGGTCGCCGTGCGCGAGCTGTCGTTCATGAGGGTCTTCATGTCGCTGCGCCGCAGTCGGACGGCCGGCGCGATGCCGATAATCGCACCGGTGACGACGAGGATGACGAGGGCAAAGATCAGGACGCCCGCATTGACCGACACGGCGTCAAGGCGGGGCAGCCGTGATGCACCAATCGCAAGCAGCGCCCGGAGCCCGAGCGCTCCCACGGCAACTCCCAGGACCGTGCCCGCCGCCGCCAGCACCAGCGATTCGGTGACCAGCTGGCGCACCAGCCGGCCCCACCCGGCGCCCAGCGCCGCGCGCACCGCCATCTCGCGGGCCCGCGCCGCGCCCCGCGCGAGGAGCAGGTTGGCGACGTTCACGCAGGCGAGCAGCAGCAGTAACCCGGTGGCCGACATCACGATGATCAGGATCGGCCCCAGGTCACCCACGATCGAGTCCACCAGCGGCTTGGTGACGTAGATGCGGTTCTTGTCGGCCCCGGGAAAGTCGGTCGCGAGGCCGGCCATGACCGACGCCATCTGGGGCGTCGCAGCCTGGATCGTGGCGCCGTGCCGGATCCGCAGGAATCCCTCCTGCCCGTGGTTGGGGTCGTTGGAGGGGGTGCGCTGCGCGATCCAGATGTCGGCGCCGTGCGGGATATCGAACTGGCCCGGCGCGACCCCGGACACGGTCGAGGAGAACTCGGCGAAGCGGATCGGCTTGCCGATGACGGCGGGGTCACTGTGGTAGAGCGTCCGCCACAGCCGGGTCGAGATTACGATCGCGGGCAGCGGCCCCTGGGGCTGAGCAGCCGGCGGGGCGCCGGGCTGTTGCGGCGGGGGCGTGAATACCGCGAAGTCTTCGTGGGTAAAGCCGCCCTTGGTCATCGGGAGCCCGAACAGCTCGAAGAACCCTTCGCCGGCCGCGTACACCTTCATATGGGTTGGGGTGTCGCCCTCGCCGAGCAGGGTGAGGTCGCCCGGCTGGAACCCCGCCGCGTGCTCGATGGGCAGCTTGGGGTCATTGAGCCGGTAGAGCTCCGCTCCCGACAGCAGGCCGGTCGTGACCCGCCCGTCGGTCAGGGCGGTGCGCAGGCTGTAGAGGTCCTGGGGATCGGGATAGGGGAGCGGCTTGAGCAGGACGGCGCTCAGCGTGGTGAAGATCGCGGTGGTGGCGCCGATGCCGAGGGCCAGGGTGGCGATGGCCGTCAGGGGGAACCCCGGCGCACGGCGGAAGGCGCGGAGCGTTATCCGGATGTCCTGGAGCAGCGTCTCCATTACTTACTCCTGGGGGTGGCGAATGCGTGAACTACCGACGTGCGTTGAGCTGCTACAGTTTCGACGGCGCCTGGCGCCCGAGGGTTGGAGCCTCACTTCCTCGTGTCCTCGTGTCGCTCGGCGATCCCGATGGTGGCGGCTACTGCTGCAATCGATGCAGCTCCTCGCGGGAAGCTGAGGGTCACCGTCGCCGAGCCTGTTCTCGCAGCCTCTACAGCCCGATGTGCTGGAGCAGGGCAGCGAAGCGGGGGTCAGGTCGAAGCGCGTCCAGCATCGGCTCGGAGCGGAGCCAGATCAGCTGAGGCGAGTGGGCCTCGACAGCCAGCTCGAGCCAGTGGAATGCATTGTTGCGGTCTCTCAAGCCGGCGTAGACGATCGCCCGCTCATAGGGATCCACGTAGGCTGACCGGGCCCGCGCAGCGAGCTCGCCGAGATAGCGCTCGGCGGAGGGGCGATCCCCGGCAGCGCCGTAGCTGAAGCCGAGGTCGCCGAGCATGAGACGGGAGTGGGCGATAGCCTTGCGAAACTGGGGGATGGCCTCCCCGAACCGGCGCTCCAGGGTGAGGGCATCCCCCAGGGTCCAGAGGGCGGGAGCGAAGGTGGAATCGAGCTGCAAGGTGTGTCGCTCGGCTGCGATCGCCTCGTCGTAGCGCCGGGCCATGGTGAGCGCAAAGCCGAGCCGCGCGTTGATGATGAGCGAGAGGGGATCCAGCGCGACCGCGTGACGGGCCTCCTCGACCGCTTCCATGGTCCGTCCGACCGCAATGAGATAAAAGGTATGATGGAGGCGGGCGCTCGCGTTGCTGGGATCCAGGGCCAGGGCGCGCTCCAGCTCCCGTCCCGCGGCGGCGCCATTCCACTCGTGAAAGAGCAGCAGGAATTCCAAGGCGCGGTGCGCGTCGGGGAGCGTGCTGTCGAGCGCGATGGCGCGCAGGGTCGCGGCCTTGGCGCGCTGAAACACGCTGTCCGGATCGGCGTACCCCTGTGCGGCGAGGAAGTCGTAGGCCTCGGCGAGACCGAGGTAGGCCGGTGCGTAAGCCGAGTCGGCGGCGAGGGCGCGCTGGAAGTCGACGATCGCCTGCTCCAAGGCCTCCTTGGTGCGCCGGTTGGAGAAGTAGCGTCCTTCGAGGTAAAGGGAGTAGGTCCGGAGATCGGGCGAGTGGACCCGGCGCTCGGGGACGGCCCGCACCGCCGCGAAGCGGGTCTGGAGCTCCCCGGCGATGGCCCGGGTGAGCTCGTCCTGGACCGCAAACACATCCACCAGCTCGCGGTCATAGGTCTGCGACCACACGTTGTAGCCGGTGGTCGCATCGATCAGGGTCGCGGTGACCCGGAGCCGGGTGCCGGCGCGCCGGATGCTGGCCTCGAGCAGGGTGGCGACGCCGAGCGCCTTCCCAATGGCCCGGGCGTCGCCGGTATTGCCTCGAAAGGCAAACGCCGAGCTCCGTGCAGTAATCCGCAGTCCACCGATCCGGCCCAGAGCGTCGATCAGCTCATCGGTGATTCCGTCGGCGAAGTACTGATTGTCCTGCGCCGGACTCAAGTCGACGAACGGCAGGACCGCGATGGTGGCGACGCGATCCGGCGTCGCCGCTGGTGGCTCGACCCGTTTCCGTGGGCCGAACGTGGTCACGCTGATGAGGGCAAGCAGTCCCGCCACCCCGAGCAGCGCCACGCGCCAGGCGGGCCGAGCCTGAGCGATGCCGGGACGAGCTGTCGATTCCGGCAGCGGGGTTGCAACCGCTCGGGCGAGAGGGGCAGCCGTGGGAATGGCACGGGCCGTTAGCGTGTCGATCAACTCGCGCGATTTCGCCGCGGGATCGGCCTGGTATTCGCGATGGAACCGCCGCCGGAATTCGTCATAGGCGCGAACCGCGCCCGCGCGATCCCCCAGCCGGTCGAGCAGCGCGACGAGGCGCCGCAACTCCGCCTCCTCGTTGGGCTGGAGGGCTGCGGCCCACCGGCCCCAGTGGATGGCCTCGGCCTCCGACCCGGCCGCTTCGGCCGCCTCGGCGGCGGACCAGCCCAGCGCGGCCCCACCGGTCCGCAGGCGCCGGCGCTCGGCTTCCAGCCAGAAGTCGAACTCTGGGGCCACGGTCGACAGGTTGAATCCGGCTAAGAGATCTCCGCGGTAGAGTGCCACGGCGTCGGCGATGCGCGCCGAGTCGAGGGCGCTTTCAAAGGCATGGACGTCGCACCAGATCGCCGCGTCCGAAATCCCCACCTCCTCGTCGCCGCGGGTTACGATGACCTCGGCGCCCAGGGCGCGGCGCAGATGGTGCAGGGCCTTGCTCAGTGAGTTGCGGGCGTGGGCCGCATCGAGCTCGGGCCAGAAGAGGGCGAGCAGGGTGTCCCGGCGCTGCAGTCCGTGAGGTGTTGCGGCGGCGAGGAAAGCGAGGAGGGCCAGGCGCTTCGGTTGGGTCAGCACCGCCTCGACCGGGGCACCCCGGGCCCCTCCCTGCCGCAGATCTACCGGGCCGAGAATCCGAAACTCGATCAAGCTCGGAGCCAGGTCAGAGATGGGTCAGAAGGCGGGAAGGCCGCCCGCATAGGGTGAACTTAGGGACGACGAAAACCTCCAGCAACTCGCCGGGGGCGGCGTCCCGTTCACCACAGGAGAACGCCATGCCTCGCTCCACTCCTCTTGCTTACCTGGCAGCCTTCGCCAGTGGGATCGTTCTGGTGAGCGCCTGCGACCAGACGCGCGACCCCAGTGGCCTGGTCACCCCCAGCGCGCGCCGTTTCTCAGCCGTGGCCGGCACCACCGGAGAAGTCGCCTATTTCGACGGGCAGGTCTACGCCTGGCAATTCCCCTCGCAATCGAGCAACAAGCAGAACGAGCTGGTGTTCGACTGCTTCCATCTGGGGGTGGATGTCACCGGACGCGTGGCACCCCACGTGAACCGGCTTTACGCGGTGTTTCTCCCCGGCGCGAACCAACATTCGTGTCCCGACGGCACCGAGGTGCACGACCACATCCTGAGCGCCATCCCGGGCAGTCCGGGTTACTCGTCGGTGTGGGACCTGATGGAGGTCTGGCCAGGACCCAGTTTCGATCCCTCGATCATGCCGATCACCTCGGAACAGGCGCTACTGGCGGCGGCCACGGCGGGGCAAGTGGTCATCCTCGACGATCAGTTCCCGCTTCATGCGGTCGTCACCGGCCCGGCTCAACCATAAGAGATCCATCGCTTCATGAGTCGCGGCACCGGGGTCCTTCTCCCTCCTTCCCCGGCGTCCGCGGCTATTCCGCACGAGCCGCGTACCGGAACTCAACGCGCAGCAGGTGAAGGGTTCCGTTGAGAAAGTTGCCAGGCTGAAAGTAGGTCAGGTACTCGACCCGACCGCTCGCTTGCGCGAGCTCCGGATGGGCGCTCAATGAGTAATCCCACGCAGCCTTGTCAGCCGGCGGCTCCGCATTTCCCAAGGACTCCGCCTCCGACCAGGGACCTTCCGGATGGTCCGCCAGCCGGAAGGCCATGCGCGAGGTGAGCGGCACCATGAAGACTGCGAGGTACTGCTTGAAATAGCTGTTGAAGTGGACGCTCATCAGGGGGGCGCCGTCGAAGACAGGCACCGCCTCGCGCCAGTCGCTCACCCAGGCGTGTCCATTCCAGAAGCGCCACGCGGAACGGTGGAGCGCGCTGTCGAGCGGCGCGCGCGCTACGCTGCAGGGCGATGCCGGGTGTCCGCCGGCGCAGGCATACGCGACGAGTGTGTCCCGATCGATGAGCACGGCCGCGCCCCAGGCGGGTTCATCCTGATCAAACAGCTGGGTGGGCACAGCGCCGCCAGGTTGGACCTCCGGACGGACCGCCGGCTGACTCAGGTCGTTCCACACCGCGATCGATGTCCCGGTCGAGTGAAACGCGAATGGGCTGGTTGGTTCGGTTTCCTCCGCGAGGTAGAAGAGCAACAACCTGTGTCTCGCCGAGTCGGCTACGATCGCCTGCGGCCAAGGGGTGTGCCTGGCGCCGCAGTCGCTCCCCGCGGGACAGGGAGTTCCATTGTGGGCATCGTCGAACGCCTGTTCGTTCGCCGTGTGCGGCAGCAGGGCAAGCGGCTTGCCATCGGCTGCCAGCCCGTGTTGCCACCCGCTGAGGCCGTCGCTGGCGTCCCGATCGTCGGTCCAGGACCAGGTGCTCGCGCGCCAGTGGTAGCCGTCGGCCGCGGGCTCCGGGAAAAACGTATCGCCGAAGATCCAGACCGAGTGGCCCTCAAAGCTCACACTGAAGCCAACGTCGCGACCGCTGGTTCCCGGCGGCGGAGGAATCGTCCCGACCTCGCGCACCGACGCGATGCGATCGCTGATCCGCGTAGCGCACGCCCCGGAACAGCAAGAGACGACGCAAAGCCACGGCAGAGGTTTGGATCGCACCAGCATCTCAGTTTCTCTTGCCACACGGTGGACGGTCGAACCGGCTAGCGAGGGGCCCGATCCTAGTGCCCCGCGCGTGCCTGCAGCCCCCGCACCGCACCCAGAATCATCCGGTTCACCGCCGTGAGCGACAGACCACCCTCATCCGTTGCGGGTATGGTGGCGAAGCCGATGGCCGCCGCCTTGGGATAGCGGCGAAAGATCTGCTCGAAGAGCGCGGCGAGCTGCTCGCTCGAGGGCCCGTCCGGCACCTTGTTGACGTGGCCCATGACCTCGCGCGGATCGAGCACATCCATGTCGATGTGCACGTAGATCTTGTCGCTGATCCGGCTCAGGCGGTCGAGCTGGGCAAAGACGGCGGGAGACGCGGCGCGGAGGTCGGCCACGCTGAGCTGCTGGATCCTGGACTGATCGAGCAGCTCCTGTTCCAGGGGATCGGTGAGCCGCACGCCGCCCATCACCACGCGGCTGTCGTCGAGCGGCGGATCGAGCTTGGCGTCGCGCCGCAGGTTCTGCAGCGCGCGCCCCGTCGCCACGGCAACCGGCATCCCGCCGAGCGAGCCGCTGCGGGTGGTTTCCGGCGTATTGAAGTCGGGGTGCGCATCGAGCCAGAGCATCCCGATCCTGAGCGACCTGCCAGCCGGCGCCGAATGCTGCAGGCCGGCGACGAGCCCGGGCATGGAGGGACAGGTCGCCAGCAAGCCCACGGTGAACCAGCCCTCGCGCTCATTGGTCGCAACCACGTCCGCGAAATGCCCGAGCGCCATACCGAGCCGCTTCCAGCCGCCGTACTCGGAGTCTTCGACCGCGGTGAGGCCGATCGTTGCGACGCGGATGCTGGCGCCCAGCGCGGCGAGCTGCTGCTGGATCCCTCCCTCGGCCATGGTGGTGGGGCCCTGGGAGACTCCATTCGGCAGGAAGGGCTGCTTGACGAGCGCAATCTTCACACCCTGGGCAGACCCGGGGCCGCCGGCGAGCAGCTCGAACGCCAGGAGCCCCGGAAGCCAACGGCATCTGGGCAGCATTGTCCTATATGATGGTGCTCACTCAGCCCGTGGGCAAACTTTCCTGGCTAACTCTCGCAGCGAGCAGCCAGCGGCAACACCTGCGGCTTGCTCGTGTGACCCGCGTCCTTGAGCACCGGCGGCACGGTCGGATCGCTGACGAAGCCCTGCCACCCCTTCTCGTCCCAGTCGAAGATCGCCCAGACCCGGTCCGCCTGGATCGGATCCCGGAAGACCAGCGCCCCCTTGGACCCGTGCTGCTTCCGTTTCGCGGCTCCCCCGTTGGAAAAGACCTTGATGAACTGGTCGAAGTCCGCGACCGTCGTCGTTGCGAGAATCATCTGTCCGCTCCTGTGAGTGGTTGGCGACTTGTGACTGAGTCACACCGTGGCCGCGGCGACCTCGGCCTCATTCGGATCGATCGCGCCGAGCTGCTTGACGATCCGGAAACGGCCGGCCCTGGCCTGCGCGATGTACATGTTCATGCGAACGTGATGCTGGCCTGGCACCATCTCGGCGGCGCCCCCCGGCCCGTCGGCGAGCTTGGCGTGGTCCAGCGCCTTGATCACCGCATCCTGCTCCAGCGTGCCGGCCTCCGTCACCGCGCTTGCCCAGAGCCGGAGCCCGCGATAGAGCCCCGAGCAGGCGCTCCCGCCCGTGAACTTGGCCTGGCCCGCAAAGAGTGCGTCGTACTGATCGAGCAGCTTCCTGCTGAAGGGGTCGCTCACCGCCTGGTAGTAGTCGAGGCAGCTGTAGAGCCCCTCGACGTGCGCAGCGGGGACCATGTTGAGGAAGTTCTCGTCGAAATAGGTGCAGACGAGGTGCCCGCACCGCTCGCCAAAGCCCGAGGCGTGGAGCTGCTCCAGGAAGGGCGTGACTCCCGGCGGCACGATGGTATTGAAGACGACGTCGGCGCCGCTCGCACGGATCTTCGCGACGGTCTGGCGATAGTCGGCGTGGTCCATGGGGAAGTATTCCTCGCCGACGATCGTGCCGCCGTTCGCCGTGACGACGTCGCGCAGCCGCCGGTTCATCACGTGCGGCCAGATGTAGTCGGCCGACGGCAGGTAGAACTTCTTCGCGCTCGTCTCCCGCATCAG
>CAYNNS010000056.1:0-14387 GCA_964398345.1 uncultured Gemmatimonas sp.
GGGGGGGATGGGCGCGGCTCCCGGCGGGGCGCTCGCCCACATGGGGTGGCTATTCCCTTGATGGCTAATTCGGGAGTGTTCGCCAGCTGGCTGGGCTGGGAAGGGAAGCGCAGGATCTTGGCGCAGAGCATCGGCGTAAGGGTCAGGGCAACGAACCCCGAAATCGCCACCGCCGCGGCGACCGCGATGCCGAACTCCTTGAAGAGCCGGCCGGTGCTGCCGGTGAGGAAGGCCAGCGGCGTGAAGACCGCGATCAGCGAGATCGTCGTGGCGATGACAGCGAAAGCGATCTCCCGGGTGCCGTTGACGGCGGCAACCTCCGGGGAATCGTCGAGCTCTTCCTGGTGACGATAGGCGTTCTCCAGCACGATGATCGCGTCGTCCACCACGATCCCGATCGCCAGGATCAGCGCCAGCAAGGTCAGGTTGTTGATCGAGAAATCGAGCGCGTTCATCACGGCGAAGGTCGCGACGATCGAGGCCGGAATCGCGAGACCGGGGATGATGGTCGCGCGCACGTTGCGCAGGAACAGGAAAATGATGAGCACCACCAGGCCGCCCGCGAGGAACAGGGTCTCCTCGGCTTCCTTGATGGAGCGCTTGACGTAGACCGACTGGTCCGAGCCGATGGTCGCGGTCACACCGGGCGGGAGCGCCGCCTGCAGCTCGGGCATGGCGGCGCGCACCGCGTCGGCGACGTCGACGAGGTTCGACTTCGACTGCCGCACCAGAGAGAGGCCCACCGCGGGCCGTCCGTTGAAGCGGAAGATGCTGCGGTCGTCCTCGGGGGCGAGCTCGATGCGGGCGAGGTCGCCGAGCTTGACGACCTGGCCGCCCCCGCTGGTGACGACCATGTTGGCGAATTCCGCGGGGGTGCGCAGTTCGCCGAGCGAACGCACCGAGAATTCGCGCCGCTCCGATTCGATGCGACCGGCGGGAATCTCCACGTTGCGGCTCTGGATGGCGCTCACCACGTCCTGCACGGTGAGGGCGTGGGCCTGGAGCGCACTGACCGACAGCCACACCCGCATGGCGTAGCGACGCTCACCGCGGATTTCCGCACGCGCCAGGCCGGGCACGGTCTGCAGCCTGGGCTTGAGGATCCGGTCGGCGATGTCGGAGAGCCGCATCAAGTCGTACGTGGACGATTCCAGCCCGATGAACATCATCGGCCGGGCATCCGAATCCTGCTTGTTCACCACCGGGTCGTCGATTTCCTGCGGGAGCCTTCCCCGGACCCGCGACACGATGTCCCGCACGTCCTGCGCGGCGTCTTCGATGGGCCGGTCGAGATTAAATTCGAGATTGATGTTGGTGCTCTGCTCGGAGCTGTTGCTGGTCATGGTGCGGAGACCCTCGAGCGAGGCGAGCTGCTCCTCGAGCACATCGGTCACCGCCGACTCCATGACCTGCGGGTTGGCCCCCCGCAGCGTGACCGAGACCGACACGATCGGGGGGTCGACGTCGGGGAATTCGCGCACCGCGAGCTGTTTGAAGCCGATCAAGCCGAACAGGACGAGGGCCGCACTCGTCATGCTCGCGAAGACGGGTCGCTTGATGGCGATGTCGGAGAGATTCATGAGCCTCGTACGGCGGACGGGCGGACGGGGGGTCGGGCGGTCGGAAGTCCGCCTGCCTGGGGTATCGTCCTGTTACGACCTCGTCTGCTCTCCCGTTGAGACTTAGCGCGCGGCCCCATGGCGGACAAGTTGACACCCCAGCAGCAGGCCCAGCTCGAGATCCTGGAGACCCTGCCCCCCCGGTTCGAGGTAGCCACCCGCATCATCGCCGAAATCGAATCCTTGCACGCCGACGATGCCCAGATCCGCCGCCTGTGTCGGCTGCTCGATACCGGCAAGGCGGCGGCGCATTCCATCGGGCAGACCGCGCTGGCCGAGACCATGGGGATGATGAGCACAATCGCCCGGCGAGGCGGGGACGTCCGCATGAAGGTTCGGGGTTTACGCGACGGACTGCTGAGCCTGAAGATCAACTACGAGGGGGCTTTGCGGTCGGTCCACCTGCTCTCGAGGCCGGCTAGCGCTTCCGTGCCAGCAGCCGATCCACCAGCGGGCCCGAAATCAGCACCACCATCGCATTGACCAGCCCGCCGACCACCAGGGTGACGTAGGTCAGGGCGAAGAGGATCATGCCGGCGCCAAGCGTAGCGAACACGATTCCGAAGATCCGCATGGCCTCTGCTTTCGTGAGGCAGTATTTTACCCGTCCCCCCGCCGGGCTGGCAACGGCGGAGGCGGTAGCGACCCGGTCTTCTCCGTCCGAGGTGACTCGTATGCGCACTCTCTCTCTGCTCGCTCTCACTGCGGTCCTGGCCACCCCCGCAGTCGCCCAGAACCCCGCGGATCCCAATAAGAAAGCCGAGGGGGGTGGCTCGGTCCCGGCGGGTTGGTCCTACCGTCTGGAGAACGGCGCGATCGCCGACATGAAGTTCGTCACGATGGGCGCGGGCCTGCACTTCACCAGCGGTCCGCCGGGCATCTACTGGCGCGATGCCGACGCGGTGACGGGGTCGTTCCACACGATCGCGACCTTCACCCAGACCAAGGCCCCCGCGCATCCCGAAGCCTTTGGACTCTTCGTGGCGGGGAAGGACCTCAATGGCGCCGGCGCCTCTTACGTCTATCTGATCGTCCGGGGCGACGGGATGTACTCGATCCGACAGGGCGGCGCGGCGGGCTCGCCGTCGACCAACCTGACGACGGGTGGCAATCGCAACGGCTGGCTGGCCAATGACGCCGTCGTGAAGCAGGACGCCAACGGCGTTGCGAAGAATGTGTTGGAGATTTCGGGCAACGCGGCGACCAAGAAGCTGACCTTCAAGGTGAACGGGAAGCAGGTCGCCGAGCTGGATGCGCCCGGTGGCGGCGTCGGTGGCAGCGTCGGAATTCGGATGAACCACAATCTCGACGTGCACGTCGACGGGTTCGCCGTACACAAGATGTAGGGGCTAGGCCGACTTAATCCTCGTCCAGGTTTCGTCCCACAGCTCGGTCGCCCGGCCGAGATCCTTCTGGATCTCGAGCCGGGCGAGTTCGTCACTGGAGGGATAGGGAACCGGATCGGTGAGCAGCGGTAGCGCGGCCTGATTGGGTGAGCCATATCCGGTCGCCCGCGAAATCCTGGCGGCGATGTCGGGGCGCAGCGAGAAGTTGATGAACGCGTGAGCGGCGCGGGGGTGGGGCGCCGCGGCGGGAACCACGAGGGAATCGATCCAGAGCGTGCTGCCCTCTTTCGGCAGGAGCCAGGCGAGCGCGGGCTGCTCGCGCGCGGCTTGCGCCGCATCGCCGTTCCACAGCTGCGCCAGCCAGACATCGCCGGCAATGAGCTGCGCTTTGACCGGCGCCGACAGATACGCCTTGAGGTTCTGTTTGGCCGCGACGGCATCGCGGCGGGCCTGCTCCAGCTCGGCCGGGTCGCTGGAGTTGAGCGAGTGCCCCCGCAGCCGCAGAAACGCTCCGATGACGTCGCGCGGGTCGTCCAGCATGGTGAGCTTGCCGCGATAGCGCGGATCGAGAAACACCGCCCAGCTGTCGGGGCGCGCCGCGATCCGGTCGGTGCGCCAGGCGATGCCCGTCATGCCCCATTGCCAGGGAACGGTGTAGCGATCCTCCGGGTCGTGGGCCAGTCCGCGAAAGACCGGGGCGAGGTTGTCGCGGTTGGTGAGATAGCGCTTGGAGAGCGGCGCCAGCAGGCCCAGCGCCCGCAGCGCGGCGACGCCGTAAGTCGTCGGGACCACCAGATCGTAGCCGCGGGCTCCTGCCTGGAGCTTGGCGACCATCTCCTCGCTGCTCTCGAAGGTGTCGTACGTAACCCGCACGCCGAACTCGCGCTCGAACGCCGGCAGGATTTGCGGGTCGATGTAATCGGACCAGTTGTACACGTTGAGCTCGGGTTCCAGCGGGCCCAGCTCGGCGCTGCCCGCCGCCGGCGGCGCGGGACCGCGGCGACAGCCCCCGAGTGCGGCCAGTCCGCCGAGCGTTGCGGCGAGGAATTCCCGGCGTGACCGGTGGCGCGGCACGTCAGCTCCGCGCGACGGCGAGCGGCTGTTGGCGCAGCAGCCGGTCGGCCAGCCAGATGAGCAGCGAGGTGACCAGCAGGATCAGCGTGCTGATGGCATTGACGCTGGGCTCGATGTTGCGGCGCACCATGCTGTACACCACGATCGGCAGCGTCGAGGAGCCGGTCCCCGCCACCAGCGAGGTGATGACGTAGTCGTCGAAGGAGAGAATGAAGGCGAGCAGCGCCCCCGCCAGGATCCCGGGCCAGAGCAGCGGCACCGTCACGGTGCGAAACGCGGTCAGCTCGTCGGCGCCGAGGACGAGCGCCGCCTCCTCGAGGTGCTGGTCCATCCCTTCGAGCCGGGCCCGCACGATGACCGCGACGAACCCGATGTTGAAGGCGATGTGGGCGATGCTGATGGTCGCCAGGCCGAGGGGGAAGCCCACCGCGACGAAGAGCACCAGCAACGAGATCCCCGCCACGATCTCCGGCGTGACGATGGGCAGGTAGAGCAGGCCCTCGAGCGCCCGGCGACCGCGAAACCTGCGCCGGGCCAGCGCCACGGCCAGCATGGTGCCGAATCCGGTTGCCACGAGCGTCGACACGGCTCCGACCAGCAGGCTGCGTTCCAGCCCCTGGAGCAGATCGCCCCGCTCGGCGAGGCGCCGGTACCAGTCGAGCGTGAAGCCGGTCCAACCCACCGAGTAGCGCGAGGCGTTGAAGCTGAAAACGACGAGAATCAGGACCGGCAGGTGTAACAGGAGGTACACGCCCGCGACGAGGACCAGCAGCCAGCGCGCGGGCCGTCGCTTCATGCGCCCGGCTCCGGTGCGCGCAAGCGCAGCGAGGCCAGCACCGCCACCAGCACCAGCGCGAGAAGCGCAAACGAGATGGCGGACCCGAAGGGCCAGTTGCGCGCGGTGGTGAACTGGCTCTGGACCAGGTTGCCGAGCATGACCTGTTTGGCACCCCCGAGCAGGTCCGAGGTCACGAACGAGCCCAGGGATGAGACGAACACCAGCAGCGCTCCCGCGATCACCCCGGGCAGGGAGAGCGGCAGAATCACGGTGAAGAACTGCGCCGCGGGCCGCGCTCCCAGCGTCGCCGATGCTTCCAGCAGCGCGGGATCGAGTTTCTCGAGCGACGCGTAGATCGGCAGCACCATGAACGGCAGGAAGCCGTAGACGAGGCCGAGCAACACGGCGAATGGCGTGTACAGCAGCGTGAGCGGCACGTGGATCACACCGAGGCGAAGCAACAACGCATTGACCAGCCCGGTATCGCGCAGCAGAAAGATCATGGCGAAGGTGCGGACCAGAAAGCTGGTCCAGAACGGCAGCACGATCAGGATGAGCAGCAGCGTCCGATGCTTGCGGCTCCGGGCGATGGTCCACGCGACGGGATAGCCAAGCAGCAGGCAGACGGCGGTCGCGAACAGGGCCCAGAGCAGGGTGCGCCCCAGGACCGCGAGATAGAGCGGATCGAGCAGGCGGCGGTAGTGCTCGAGGGTGAAGCCTGGCGCGACGCCGCCATACTCGCCGCGGTGCAACACGCTCGCCGCGAGCATGAGCAGCATGGGCAGTACAAAGAACAAACCGAGCCAGAGCGTCCCGGGCGAGAGCAGCAACGTGGTCGGCAGGCGCTTCATGACTGCTCCACGGGTCGGGCGTCTTCGGGTCGCCAGGAGATCAGCACCGGCTCGCCGCGGGTCCAGAGCCGGGAGCGTCCGGTACCGGCATTGGCTTCGCTCGCCGAAACCCGATTGCCGTCCGGCAACAGGACCAGAATCCGGATCCGGTCGCCGAGGTAGATCACTTCATCGATCTGTCCGGGTACGGCGCCGGCGGGGGCACTCTCGCCGGGGCGCTGGAGCCGAACCCGTTCGGGTCGCACCAGCAGCCGTTGGCCCCCAGCCCCGGCCAGGAGATTGGATTCGCCGATGAAGCCGGCGACGAAGGCGGTACGGGGCCGTTCATAGAGCTCGGCGGGCGTCCCAAGCTGGGCGAGGCGTCCCTGGTCGAGGACTGCGATGCGGTCCGACATTGCGAGCGCTTCGTCCTGGTCGTGGGTCACGTAGACGAAGGTGATCCCGAGCGAACGGTTGAGCTGCTTGAGCTCGAGCTGCATCGCCTGACGGAGTTTGAGATCGATGGCGCCAAGCGGCTCGTCGAGCAGGAGCAGCTCGGGCTCGAGCACCAGCGCGCGGGCGAGCGCCACGCGTTGCCGCTGACCGCCCGAGAGCTCGGCGGGGCGTCGCGGGCCGAACTCCGCCGGGGCGAGGCGGACCAGCTCGAGCGCTCTCGCGACCCGATCCGGGATGCCGGCCTTGTCCACGCCGTGGCGCAGCAGGCCGTAGGCGACGTTGCGCGCGACGCTGAGATGCGGAAACAGCGCGTAGCCCTGGAAGACCATGCCGAGCCGCCGCGCGTACGGCGGGACGTTGCGGACCGACTGCCCGGCCAGCAGGATCTCCCCGCCGGGATCGGGCGACTCGAAGCCGGCAAGCAGCCGGAGGGTGGTGGTCTTGCCACAACCGGAGGGACCGAGCAGCGAAAAGAATTCTCCGCGCTCGATCTGGAAGGACAGGGCAGCGACGGCCTGAACGCCGCCGAAGCTCTTGCTGACGCGAACAAATTCTGCGATCGGCACGGTGCGGAAACGTACGGAGCGCGTGGCGGAGGCGTAAGCGGGACTCAACTGGACGCGGCTCCGCGATGGGCCTAGGTTCGAGCGAGGAGGGCCACTCCATGCATCGACGTGACGCGCTGCGCTTCCTCGGCGCGGCAACTCTGGCGCCGCTCCTGACGCCGCTCTCCGCGACGGAACGCTGGACGCTCGGCCGGCGGCTGCACGCGCGGGTTGCCGCCGGCCAGGCGGGCCAGGCGCTCTCGGCTGCTCAGATGGCCCAGCTGCGCGCGCTCGCCGACGCCATTCTGCCGCGCAGCGACACGCCCGGCGCTCTCGACGTCGGGGCGCCGGAGTTCGTGGACTTGCTGCTCGCGGAATGGTACCCGGACGCGGAACGGGACCGGCTGATCGCCGGGCTCGACGCGCTCGACGCCCGCTGCCGCGCCGCTAAGGGCAAGAGCTTCGCCGAGCTCGACGGGGCCGGGCGAGCGGAATTCCTGGCGACCGTGGACGGCGTCAAAGGCGAGCCGGGCTCACCCGAGCGGGCTTATAGCACGCTCAAGGAGCAACTGATTTTCGGCTTCCTCACTTCAAGGCCGATCGCGGAGCTGATCCGCACCACCCCGATCATCCCCGGCCGCTTCGACGGCTGCGTGCCGCTCAGGGGCGTCCAATGAGGCCACCCCAGGATCAGGAGTACGACGCGATCGTCGTGGGCAGCGGCATCAGCGGAGGCTGGGCGGCCAAGGAGCTCTGCGAGCGGGGACTCAGGACGCTGGTTCTGGAGGCCGGCAGGGAAATCCATCCGGCGACCGACTATGTGGAGCACGTGCAGCCGTGGGAGATGCGCTTCCGGGGCCGGGGTGACCGCAAGGCGCTGGAGCGCGACCAGTTCATCCAGAAGAATTGCTACGCCTGCGACGAATACAGCGGAAAATTCTTCGTGAATGACCGCGAGAACCCCTACGAATTCGACGCCGACAAGCCGTTCCACTGGATCCGGGGCCGCCACGTCGGCGGCCGCTCGATCATGTGGGGACGCCAGGTCTATCGCTGGAGCGACCTCGACTTCGAGGCCAACCTCCGCGACGGCGTCGCGGTCGACTGGCCGATTCGCTACGGGGACATCGCGCCGTGGTACGACTATGTCGAGCGGTTCATCGGCATCAGCGGCCAGGCGGAAGGCCTGGCGCAGCTCCCCGACGGGCAGTTTCTGCCGCCGATGCAGCTCCGCTGTGTCGAGCAGCACGTGCGGGACAGGCTCCAGGAGAAGTGGGGCCGCGAGCGCGTGCTCACGATCGGCCGGGTGGCGATCCTGACCGAGAACCACAACGGCCGGGCTGCGTGTCATTACTGCGGCCCCTGCGAGCGCGGCTGCATCACCCATTCCTACTTCACGAGCATCGGCTCGACGCTTCCCGCCGCGCAGCGCACCGGTCGCCTGACGCTGCGCGCCCAAAGTGTGGTGCACAGCGTTCGCTACGACGAAGCGAAGAGCCGGGCCACCGGGGTTCGCGCGATCGACGCGCTGACCGTGCAGCCGCTCGAGTTCCGGGCCCGGATCGTCTTCCTGTGCGCCTCGGCGCTCGAGTCGGCGCGGATCCTGCTCAACTCGGCGACGCCGCGGTTCAGCACGGGTCTGGGCAACCCGAGCGGGCAGCTGGGGCGCAATGTCATGGATCACTGTTTCGGGGCGGGAGCCGGCGGCAGCATCGCCGGTATGGAGGACAAGACCTCCTACGGCAGGCGCCCGAACGGCATCTACATCCCGCGCTTCCGCAACGTGAAGGAGACGCATCCCGATTTCCTCCGCGGCTACGGCTTTCAGGGCGGCGGCAGCCGCGACAGTGCGCCGCGCCCCCACAGCGGATTCGGGGCGGACTTCAAGCAGGCCCTCCTCAAGAAGCCAGACCCGGGCCCCTGGCGCTTTTCGATCGGGGGCTGGGGAGAATGCCTGCCGCGCGAAGACAACTTCATCGCGCTGCATCCGACCCTGGTCGACAAGTGGGGCATTCCGGCGCTCAAGGTGCAGTGCAGCTTCGGCCCCAACGAGCACGCGATCCTCGAGGACATGCAGAAGACCGCGGTCGAGATGCTGGAAGCGGCGGGCGCCACCGACATCAGCACCTACAACGATCATCTCCCCCCGGGGCTCTGCATCCACGAAATGGGGACGGCGCGCATGGGGCGCGATCCCAAGACCTCGGTATTGAACGGCAACAACCAGATCTGGGACGCCAAGAACGTGTTCGTGACCGATGGCGCCTGCATGGCTTCCTCGGGCAACCAGAATCCGTCGATCACCTACATGGCGCTCACGGCGCGGGCGGTGGCATTCGCGGTCGAGAGCATGAAGCGGAATGAGCTCTAGGAGAGACTTTCTGGCCGGGCTGGGCGCGGCGGCGCTGCTGCCGGTTCTGACGAGGCGAGACAGGCTCTCTCGAATCGGAATCGAGCTCTATACCGTGCGGCGCGAACTGGCGAAGGACCCGGAGGGCACGCTGGCCCGGATCGCGGAAATCGGATTTCGGGAAGTCGAATTTGCGGGTTACCCTCCCGGCACCCCCGAGGCGGTTCGCGCGATGCTCGTTCGGCACCATCTGCGAGCCCCCGCGAGTCATGTCGGTCTTCAGGAGCTGCGCAGCGACTGGGATCGGACCCTCGAT
Source organism: uncultured Gemmatimonas sp. (assembly GCA_964398345.1). Classification (GTDB taxonomy): domain Bacteria; phylum Gemmatimonadota; class Gemmatimonadetes; order Gemmatimonadales; family GWC2-71-9; genus JABFSM01. Next base: position 9,315 of record CAYNNS010000056.1, read on the forward strand.
CAGGCCGCGACGATCGGCCAGCACTACGTGGTGGTGGCGTTCGTCGGCGTGAACGAGCGGAAGACCCTGGACGACTGGAAGCGGCTGGCCGCGGAATTCAATCGTGCCGGCGCTACCGCCCAGAAACACGGGCTCCGCTTCGCGTATCACAACCACGATGTCGAGTTTCCGGCGCTCGAAGGCGAGGTCCCCTACGACGTACTGCTGCGGGAAACCGATCCGAAGCTCGTGGACTTCGAGATGGACCTCTACTGGATTACCAAGGCCGGCCAGGACCCGGTCGCGTACTTCGCCCAATGGCCGGGGCGTTTCCCCCTGGTGCACGTCAAGGACATGGACGCCACACCGCGGCAATTTTTCGCCGACCTCGGCACCGGCAGCATCGATTTCCGGCGGATCTTCGCGAAGGCGAAGCAGGCCGGCATCCGGCATTATTTCTACGAGCAGGACGAGACACCCGGCGATGTGTTCGCCAGCGCCCGGACGGCCTACCGCTATCTCCGGACGCTGACCTATTGAGCGGATGACCCCATGAATCGCAGAGAAGCGGTCGGTGCGCTGGCAGGGACGGCCGGAGTGCTCTGGCAGCGGAGCGCCACCGCGACCGGCCCGCGCCGCCGGGCTCGCCTGCGGCAATCGGTTTCGTACTGGCCTTACGCCAAGATTCCGCTGCCGGAGTTCGCGCGCCAGGCGAAGCAGATCGGGCTCGCGGCGATCGACCTTCTGCAGCCCGAAGACTGGCCGGTCGTGCGGGAGGCGGGCCTGCTATGCTCGATGGGGTATCCCACCAAACGCCGCGACTTTCTCACCAGCGGCTTCAACGACCCCGGCAAACACGACCTGCTGGTGGACGAGCTCGAGCGGACGCTGCCGCTGGCCGCGGCGGCGGGAGTCCCCAACCTCATCGCGATGTTCGGCAACCGGAACGGCATGAGTGACGAGGCGGGGGCGGAACACTGCATCACGGGGCTCAACCGCATCAAAGCGGCGGCCGAGCAGCATGGGATCACCATCTGCGTGGAACTGCTCAACAGCAAGATCGACCACAAGGATTACATGGGCGCCCACACCGCCTTTGGCGTAAAGGTGATGGAGGGCGTCGCATCGGCACGGGTGAAGCTGCTCTACGACATCTATCACATGCAGATCATGGAAGGCGACGTCATCCGCACCATCCGGAACAACTTCGCCCACCTCGGCCACTTCCATACCGGCGGCGTGCCGGGCCGGCACGAGATCGACGCGGGACAGGAGCTCAACTATCGCGCGGTATGCAGCGCGATCGCGGAGCTCGGCTTCACCGGCTTCGTAGCGCACGAATTCGTGCCCGCCCGCGACCCCGTGACCTCGCTCAAGGAAGCGGTGGCCCTCTGCGACGTATGAGCGCGTCCTAGCCTCTCGGAGATCGGCGTATGTGGAAGCTCGCGGTGCCATGGTGGGAGCTGGTGCTCAGGGCCACGCTGGTCTATGTCTTTCTGCTCGCGCTGATCCGGCTCACCGGCAAACGGCAAATCGGCCAGCTGTCGCCGTTCGATCTGGTGCTGCTGCTGGTGCTGTCGAACGCGGTGCAGAATTCGATGAATGCCGGGGACAACTCCCTGATCGGAGGGTTGCTTTCCGCGTTCACTCTCATTGTGCTCAACTCGATCGTCGCCGGGCTGACCTACCGCAGCAAGCGCATCGAGTCCCTGATCGAGGGCCGGCCGCAAGTCCTCATCCACAACGGCAAGCTCTACGAAAAGACCATGACCGATGCCCGGCTCACTCATCACGAGCTGAACGCCGCGCTGCGGCGCGCCGGATGCCTTACGGTGAACGACGTGCACTGCGCCGTCCTGGAGAACAACGGCGCGATCAGCGTCGTCCCCCGCCAGAGCTGACCCGGAGGCTGCCGCGTGTCCCTCACGATCGCCGAGCGGATACGGCGGCCCGGTCCCAAGCGCCTGCTGGCGCTCGACGGGGGCGGGATCCGCGGCTTGATCAGCATCGAGCTGCTCGCCGCGATCGAGGCGCGGCTGCGCGAGCGGCTCGGCGCCGGTCCCGAGTTCGTCCTGGCGGATTACTTCGATTACATCGGCGGGACCAGCACCGGCGGCATCATCGCCGCACTCCTGGCGCTGGGGCTGTCGGTGACCGAGGTCCGCGACTTCTACCTCAGGCAGGGCCGGGACATGTTCCGCCGGCCGTTCGCGCCCTGGCGGTTCTTCCGCTCGCTCTACCGGGAGAGCAATCTCTCCGCCCGGCTGCGCGAAATCTTCGGCGCCGACACCACGCTCGGCAGCGAGCGCTTGCGCACACTGCTGCTGCTGGTCATGCGCAACGCCGACACCGACTCGCCCTGGCCGCTCTGCAATAACCCGCACGCCAAGTACAACGAGCGCGGCATCACCAACTGCAACCTCGACCTCCCGCTCTGGCAGCTGGTCCGGGCCAGCACCGCCGCGCCGGTCTATTTCCGGCCGCAGTCCCTGCGGCTGGGCGAAGCCTCCTTCGCATTCGTCGACGGCGGCATGACGAGCTACAACAACCCGGCCTTTCTGCTCTTTCTCATGGCGACGCTGCCGCCGTACCGGCTCGGCTGGCCGACCGGAGAGGACCGGCTGCTGCTGGTCTCGGTCGGCACCGGGGCGACGCCGCGGCCGGGCGCGGCGCGCAACGTGATGACGGCGATCTGGTCGGTGCTGATGGATCCCCGCTATGCGGCGCTGGTCGAGCAGGACTTTCTCTGCCGCGTCTTCGGCCGCTGCCGCTTCGGGGGGCCGATCGACAGCGAGGTCGGCGACCTGCGGGACCTGGCGTGGCCCTTTCCGAAGCTCTTCAGCTACACGCGCTACAACGCCGAGCTTTCGCGCGAGGGCCTCGACGCCCTGGGGCTCACCGCGCTCAAAGTGCGCAACGTGCGCCGCATGGATTCGGTGAAGTACATGCCGGACCTGCTCCGGCTGGGCCGCGCGGTCGCCGAGCGCGACGTGACCGCCGCGCACTTCGAAGGCTTCCTGTAACTCAGGCGAGCGCCGCCGCGGGACCGCCGGCCGTGGTGCTCAGGAACCGGGCCTGGTCGCGCCACGCCGGGAATTCCCGCAGGTAGGCCTCGCGCCAGCGACTCAGAAACTCCGCGGCCCGGGTCAGCTCGACCATCGCCCACACGCTGCCCCCGAATCCCGCCCCGAAGGCCGAAGCCGCCACTGCACCGAGGCGCCGCGCGCTGCGCTGCAGCAGGATGGTCTCGGCGACCTGGTTTTCGAGACCGCGTTCGGCCCCTTCCTGGGAACGGTCGACCAGCGCTCCCAGCGCCGCCACGTCGCCGCGCGCCAGGGCGTCGCCCACGGCTGGGATCAGCTCCTCACACTCCGCGGTGAACTGGGCGAGCCGTGCCCCGAGCCGGTCGGCGTCGGGAAGGTCGCGCAGCATTCCGGCGAGCCGGCGTGGGGCGCCTGGGTCGCTCACGATCGCGGCGTACAACGTCGGGTCGTGGCGTCCACTCCCCCGGCGCCAGACCTCGAGCAGGCGCTGCACGGCCTCGGCCCGGGCATTGTAGAGCGCGAGCGCCTCGCGGGTCTTGGCCGCCACGACCCCGCTGACGGCGACGGCGAGCCCATAACCCGCCGGGACCGGAACCGCACGCTCGAAGCGCACCGGATCGAAGCCGTACTGGCACACCATCCCGGGACGCGCGCACAGAATCGCGGTGTGATCCTGGGTGCCCCCCATGGTACCGACCCCGCCGTCGGGCGCCAGCGCACCGAACGCCTTGCCGTTCTCGACCGCGCCGAGATAGCCGGCCAGCGCTTCGCGATCGGGAAACGCCTGGCGCCAGCGGGGTTGCTCCTCGAGCCGGTTGAGCCGGGCCACGGCCAATGCGATCCCCACGACCAGCGCGCTGGAGCTGGAGAGCCCGGCGTCCTGCGGCAGGTCGCTCACCAGGGAGAGCTCGAGTCCCCGGTGGAGCGGGCCGAAGTCGCGGGCCAGGCGGCGGACCACGGTCGCAGGGTAGGCGACCCAGCTTCCGCCGGGGATGGCGAGCGCCGGATCGAGCGGCAGCTCCGCCGCCTCGCCGGCCGCGGCGGCGATCACCCGGAGGGCGCGGTCGCGCTGCGGCCGGGCGACCAGCGCGACGCCCTGCTCGGTGGCGCAGACGAGGCTGCGGCCCCCGGCGTAGTCGGTATGCTTGCCGAGCAACTCGATCCGCCCGGGCACGAACCACGCGGCGGTGGGCGCGGCGCCGGGACCTAACCCGCTCTCGGCGCGCGCGCGCAGCCCGCCCGAGCCCGTCACGCTCGGGCTCAGGGCCGAGCCTCGCGGGTCCGCAGCCGCTCCACCACCAACGGGATATCGGCCTGGCGGGAGAGGTCCAGCACGGCCCCGCGCGCCGCCACGACCTGAAAGCGCTCGCCCAGCACGTGCATGGCGTGGCGCACCGCGTCCTGGAGCTCGAGCTCGCCCCGGGCCGAGGGAGCGATGGCGCGGCACGCGGCGAAAATGGTGGGTGGCAGCAGCCAGGCGTTCATGCTCACGAACGGATCGGCCCCGAAGCTCGCGGCGTCGGCGGGGCTCGGCTTCTCGAGGATGCGGGTCAGGCTGCCCTCGGCGTCGACCTCGAGCAGCGCAAAGGCGAGGACCCGGTCCTCGGGGATGGTGCCGTGGGCGAGCAACGCGGAGCGGGGCCAGGCGACGAGCCCGGCACGGGGCAAGGCGCGCAACGCCTGGAGCGCGGACCGGGGATAGAGATTGTCCGCGTTGACCGCGACCACCGGAGCGCCGGCGGCGAACGCCTCGGCGGCGAGCACCGCGTCGGCGGTGCCCAGCGGGTTAGGCTGCTCGACGAACTCCAGGCGCACCCGGGTAGGCCGGCCGGGCCCCTGGTAGTAGTCGCGGATGGCCTGGTGGGAGGGGCCAATCACCAGACAAATGCGCCGCACGCCCGCGTCGGCCAGCCCGCTCAGCACGTAATCGAGGAAGGGCCGCCCCACCGGCACCATGGCCTTGAGGCCGCGTTCGGCCATGGCGCGCTGGGCGGGACTCAGCCCGGTGCCGGCCGCGGCGCGCATCCGGGTGCCGCGCCCCGCCGCCAGC
>CAYNNS010000057.1:0-10559 GCA_964398345.1 uncultured Gemmatimonas sp.
GCGACGTTTCAGAAAGTTTCGTCGAGGACTAAGTGGCCACAGCACCTGATGTTGTCATCGTGGGTGGAGGCGCGATCGGGGCCGCCTGCGCCCGGCAGCTGGCCGGTGCGGATCGTCGCGTTCGTATCATCGGAAGTGGCATCGAGGCCGGAGAAGGGTGGCGCGCTTCCGCTGGCATGCTGGCTCCGCAGATCGAGACTCCGGTAGACGATCTGCTCTTCGAGCTGGGTATCGCCGGACGGGAGTTCTACCGCGAGAACGCGCGGCCGCTGCGGGAAACCACCGGCATCGACATCGGGCTCCACGAAACCGGAATCCTGCAGGCCGCCACGACACCCGGAGACGTCGAGCTCCTCAAGGCGCGCGTGGCCTGGCAGCGGCAGCACGGTCACCACTGCGAATGGCTCAGTCCGGAAGAAGTCCGGCGCGACTGGAGCTTTCTGGCCCCGACCTCGGGTGGGTTGCTGGCTCCGCGCGATGGCTATCTCGATCCCGTCAAACTGGTCGAGGCGCTGCGGGCCGACGCCGAACGGCTCGGCGTCGAGATGATCACCGACAAGGTCGTTTCCCTCACGCGCGCCAATGGCCGGGTGACCGGAGTCCAGGGCCGGGAGTGGCATCCCGCCGGAGACGTGGTGCTGGCGGCGGGAGCGTGGAGCGGTCGCATCGCGAACTTGCCGCGCCCGATTTCCGTGGAACCGGTCCGCGGCCAGCTGATTGCGTACCCCTGGCCCTCCGGCATGCCTCCGGCGACGGTGTACGGCCACCACGGCTATCTCCTGCCACGCGGAAACGAAGGAATCGCGGGGACCACCATGGAGCACGCCGGCTTTGCCGCCGAAGTCACCGAAGCGGGCGTCGCGACGATCCGGGAGCGTGTCGAAGCGCTGGTGCCGGCCCTGCGAGAATCCCGAATCCTGCGCGCGTGGGCCGGGCTCAGACCGTGGACACCGGACGGACGGCCGATCGTCGGACGGGAGCCCGGGCTCGACGGCCTCTGGTACGCGACGGGTCACGGGCGCAACGGCATTCTGTTCGCGGGGGTCACGGCGCGCATCGTCGCCGACCTGATGGCCGGGGAGCCCACGTTCGAGGAAGCGGAGGTCCTGCGACCCGAGCGCTTCTGGAGCTGGTAGCGCAGATCCGATTGCACCTGGCGGGCGTAGCCGAGGGAGCAGTACCACGCACCCTCACCAGGAGCGCCCGTCATGCAGTGGCCCGTTCGAAGCCGCACCCGCCTTGCCGCCGGCCTGGTCGTTCTCGGCGCCGCCCTGCTCGGCACGCTGGGAATCGCCCTCGCCTCTGACCATCAGGACTCACCCAACGTCGAGCTGAATCCGCTGCAGGATCTGACCGACGTCTACGCCTTCCCCAGCCCGACGGCCGGTCGCATCGTGCTGGTGATGAATACCCGAGCATTCCTCACGCCGGCCCAGTCGCCGACCGCGGGCTTCGACGTGAATCAGCTCTACCAGTTCAAGATCGACAACAACGGCGACGCGCGGGAAGACAAGGTCATCCAGGTCAGCTTCGAGGGGACTGGAGCCGCACAGAAGGTGACGGTGCGCGGTCCCGTTGCCCCGCCGGTGGCCGGCGCGATGGCCAACCAGCTGGCGACCAGCGGCGCCACGGTCACCGGGGCGCTCAATACCAACCTCGGCAGCGCCGCCGGGCTGCAGGCCTTCGCGGGTCCGCGCGACGATCCCTTCTTCATCGACCTGGAGCAATTCTTCCGCATCATCCCCGACCGCAAGCCGGTGAGCGGCGCGCTCTCGCAGCTCCCTAACACGCCGAGCGCCAGCGCCTTCCGCCCCGCGGGCCAGGCCCGCAACTACGTGGCGGGCTTCAACGTGCTCACCATCGTGGTCGAGCTCCCGATCGCCGACCTGACCGCGGGCGGGACCAGCAAGCTGGGTATCTGGGGCACCATCAGCCGTTGAGCGACTTCACTCTCTGCCTTTGAAAGGATCACGCATGCTCGCGAACCTGCTGCGGAGCGCCGCGCCGGTACTACTGCTCGCCACGGGCGTGGCCGCCTGCAACGACGACAACAACACCACCGGGCCTGGCACGGTGGAGAGCTACGATCAGATTCAGCGCCTCGGGAACCCGCTGGTCAGCGAGGTGTTTCTCGCCAAGCGCAGCCATCCGCAGCACGGCGCGATCGGTCCCGCCGACGACGTCGTCATGCTGGCCGACGAGCTCAAGGGCTTCGTCACCGGCGTCGCGGGACGCAATCAGACGCTCGCCAATACGCTCGCGTCGGTGCTGCTGCCCGACATGCTGATCGTGCAGACCGACAAAGCCACCTCCACCGCCGGCTGGCTCACCTGGCTGCCGCAGCTCGGCAACGGCTGGGGCGGCCGCAAGCTGAGCGATGACGTGGTGGACCTGGGGCTGCTGGCCATTTTCGGCGATCCCTTCGGCATCGATCCCGCGGGCGCGGTGGGCAAATCCGGGCTGACCACGGACAACGTCGGGAGTGACAGCAACTTCCTGGCGACATTCCCCTACGTCGGCACGCCCAACTGACCCGCACCATGCGACGCCGCTGGCTCACCATTGCCTGCGCCCCGGCGCTCCTCGCGACCGGGGCGCTGGCCATGGCCCGGCGCCCTGCTCCACGTCCGGCCCCGGGCCTTTCCAGCGCCGCGATTCGCGAGCAGGACATCGGGTTCTTCGAGCGCCGGGTGCGCGAGGACCCCAGCGGGGCCATCGATCTGGTGCGACTGGGGGGACTCTATCTCGGGCGCTTCCGTTCCGAGGGAAACGAGGCCGATCTCGTCACGGCGGAAGCCGCCGCGCGACGCTCGCTCTCCCATCGCGCCGAGCGTAACCCGGGAGCGCTGCAGCTGCTCACGGCATCCCTGCTCGGCCAGCATCGCTTCGTGGAGGCGAAAGCAGCGGCCGAGCGGGTGGTGGCCCTGGACCCCGACGACCCGATGGCGCAGGCGAGTCTCGGGGAAGTGCAGCTCGAGCTCGGCGAGTACCCGGCGGCGGATTCCACGTTCCGCCGTCTGACACCCCGGCGCTATCACCTCGCGCTGGCTCCGCGCTACGCCCGCTGGCTGGAGCTGCGCGGGCATGTCGGCGAGGCACGCCGCCTGCTGGAATGGGCCCGGGCTGAAACCGCGAGGCATGATTCTGCCGCCGAGCCGCTCGCCTGGTTCGACCTCCGGCTGGGCGAGCTGGCCCTCCGCTTTGGTGCCTACGGCGAAGCGCGGCGCCGGCTCGAGCAGGGGCTGGCACGCGCGCCGGACCAGTGGCGCCTGCTCGCGGCACGGGCCCGGCTCGCGCTGGCCACCGGAGACGTTCGCGGGGCCATTGTCCTGGGCGACTCCTCGCTAACCCGCCACCTCGACCCGGCCACGCTCGCCCTGGTCGGGGACGCCTGGCGCACCCGGGGCGACACCGCGCAGGCCGGGCAGTACTATCGCGCGCTCGAGGCGGCGACCCAGGCCCCGCGCGGCGGGTTTCATCGCGTCTGGTACCTCGCGCTGCTCGACCACGATCGCCGGATTCCCGAAGTGCTGGCCGCCGTGACCCGCGACCTCGAGACCCGGCGCGACGTCTACGGCTACGACCTGCTGGCGTGGGCCCTTTACAAGAGTCATCGTATCCGCGAAGCGCGGGGCGCGATGCGCGAAGCGCTGGCGTGGGGCACCGAGGATCCGCTGCTCCACGACCACGCCCGCGCGATTGCGGCGGGATCACCATGAATACCTTTCTGCAGCTCGGCTACCGGCACATCGTCTCGCCCGGCGCGCTGGACCACCTGCTCTTTCTGCTGGTGCTCGCCGCCCCGTACCGCTGGCGGGACTGGCGCCATCTGCTCGGCGTCGCCAGCGCGTTCACCGTGGGGCATTCGATCACCCTGGCGATGGTGGTGACCAACAGCGTGCGGCTCCCCACCGCGCTCATCGAATTCCTGATCCCGCTCACCATCGTGGCGGCGGCACTGGCGAATCTCCGGCGCGGAAGCACGGCACCGCGGGGCTGGGCCGCGCCGCTCCTCGCGGGGACCTTCGGCCTGATTCACGGCGCGGGCTTCGCCAACTTTCTGCGCGAGATGTTCACCGGGTCCGTGGTGCTGCCGCTCTTCGGCTTCAACCTCGGCATCGAGCTCGGGCAGCTCAGCGTCCTGCTCACCGCGCTCCTGGCGCTGAGCGGCGTGGACCGCGCGATCCGGGTCCGGGCGCCGGCGGCCGGACTGTGGCCGCGCGCCGCGCTGACCTCCGTGTTAGCGGCTGGAGGGGCGGCGCTCATGGCGGTTCAACGGGTGCCGTGGTAGCCTGGCTGGCGTTGGCGACGCTGCTCGCGGCCCGGCATCCGATCCACTCGAGCGCCGCCTCGCTCACGCTGGCACCCGATGGACACACGGTGGCGCTGGTCCTGCGGGTTTTCGCCGAGGATTTCCCTCCCGGACGCGCTCCCGACGGCATCGCGCGTTACCTCGCAGACCGGTTCCGGCTGGTGGACGTCACCGGCCAGACGCTGCGCCTGACGCTCGAGGCGGTGCAGCTCGAAGGCCTGGTGCTGCAACTGCGACTGCGCGCGGACGTCTCCCGTGGCCTTCACGGCGCGCGCATCTGGCACGGCGTGCTCGCCGAGCGTTTCTCCGACCAGGTCAACATCGTCCAGGCGCATTACGCCGGCCGGTCCGTCAGTCTGCTGTTTACCGCGAGCGATGGCCCCAAAGCGCTGCCATGATCGCCGCGTGGGCTTCGGGGTGGACGCCCCCGTTACGCCGGGCTAGTATGCTCGGGCGGCCGGGCGGGATGTACCCGGCGGCTGCGTGGGTGTGGAAGGTCGTGCGTCCCGGAGCCCTGGCGAGCCTGCCGTTGACCAGTACCAGCGAACTCGATCGCAGTCTGCTCGACCGCGCCGCTCACGGTGACGAGGCCGCGTTCGAACAGCTCTACGACCGCTACTCCGCGGTGCTCTACGCGCTGGCCCTCCGCATTGCGGGCGAGGCTTCCGACGCCGAGGAGATCGTGCTCGACAGTCTTACGCAGGCCTGGCGTGAGGCGACGCGCTTTCGTCCCGACCGCGGCTCGGTGATTGCCTGGCTCACCACGATCTGCCGGAGTCGCGCGCTCGATCTGGTTCGGGCGCGGGGGCGCCGGAGCAGGCTGCTCGACAGCGCCACTGTGGCCGCGCTCGACGCGCCGCCCGCGATGGGAAGTGCCCCGGCCGCGGGCGATCGCGAGCTCGATCTGCTGGAGCGGCGCCAATGGGTGGCCGAGGCGCTGCGCACGCTGTCGCAGCCGCAGCGGCAGGCCATCGAGCTGGCCTACTACGACGGGTTGTCCCACTCGGAAATCGCGGAGCGGCTCGGGGAGCCGCTCGGAACGGTGAAGACCCGGGTGCGGCTCGCCATGGAAAGACTGCGCGAGACGTTGCGTCCCTATTACATCGAGCGCAGCGCATGAGCGACGGGACGACGGACTCGATGCGGGACCTCGCCCCGGGTTATGCGCTCGGCGCCCTGACGCCCGAGGAGACCAAGAGCTTCGAGGCGGCCCTCGCGACGTCGCCCGAGCTGCAGCGCGAAGTCGCGGAGCTGCGCGAGCTCAATGCGTTGCTCGCGCAGCGCGACCGGCAGGCTCCGCCGCCCCAGCTCAAGCAACGGCTCCGCGAGCGCATCGGCGCCGAGAAACATGCGGCGCTGCCGCGTACTCGCTCGCGGCTGCCGCAGGCGTTGCTGGGCCTCGGGCTTGCCGCGAGCCTGGTGCTCGCGCTGGGGCTGTATCTCCGGCTGCGTTCGCTGCAACAAACCCTCACCGGCAACGAACAGCGGCTCGCCGAGCGCGAGGCGACGCTGAACGCGCTGCTCGAACCGACGGTGCAGCTGACGACGCTCACCGCCACCGGGGCGGCGCCTCCCATCGTGCAGGTCTTCTGGAACCGCGCCGCCAACACGCTGATCCTGCACACCTTCCGGCTCAAGCCGGCGCCGGACGGCCGGATCTATCAGCTCTGGCTGTTGCCGAAGCAGGGCAAGCCGATCCCGTCCACGCTCTTCAATACCGAGTCGACCGGCCACCAGCTGGTTCAGGGTGTAGCGGTGCCAGCGGATCAGCAGATCGCCGGGTTCGCGCTCACGGTAGAACCGGCCGGCGGCTCTCCGCAGCCCACGACCACGCCGATCCTCTTCGGGAACGCCGGAGGGACCTAGTGCTCCGGAGCAGTGCGGCGGTCCTCGTACTCGGAGCGGTGGCAGCTCGCGGCGCGGTTTCGCAAACCCGCGCCGCCGTCGAGCAGGAGCGGCGGGATTTCGCGGCATGGCTCCGCACCGCGCCCCTGTCGCCCCGTCGCGCGGTCGGCGTCTTCTCTCTCGGGGCGGGCCTGAGCCTTGGGCCGGGGAACGCCGACATCCCCCTCACCGGTGTGGAATCGGCCCGACTCGAGGAGCGCGACGGCCGTCTGGCGCTGCGCCGGGGCAGCACCTCGGCGCCCGTGGCCCGCAGCCGAGCCCTCACGCTGGGGAAATGGCAGCTCCTGGCCGCAGGCCCCGCGGGCCGGACCACGGTCACCGTGTTCGGCACGGAGCTGCGTACCGGAAAGGAGCCGGCCTGGTTTGGTTACGACACCCGGGCCGCTCAAACGGTCGAGCTGGTGCCCGCGCGTGCGCCAGGCACCCTTCGCGTACTGGCCCTCGACGGCATCGAAGTGGAAGCCACCGAAGCGGGGACGGTGAGCTTCGCGCTGGCCGGCACGCAGCGGACGCTGCGCGTGCTCCGGCTGCCTGGCGCCTCGGAGGAAGAGAACGAGCTGATGATCTACTTTCGCGACGCGAGCAACGGACACGGCAGCTATCCGGCCGGGCGCTTCGTGGCGCTGATTCCGCAGTCGGGGGCGCGTTATCTGCTCGACCTCAATCGCGCCCGCAATCCGTTTTGCGCCTACAATACCGCGTATCCCTGTCCCGCCCCGTGGTCGGGGAATGCCCTCGACGCCCCGGTGCTCGCCGGCGAGCGCTACGACGGGGGCGGACTCGAGAAACCGCCCGGAAGCTGACCCCATGCTCCTGCTGCTCGGACTCGCGCTCGCAGCCCCGCCCGCCGCTCTCGAGGGCAACTGGCGCGGCGCGCTGGACCTTGCGGGCGCCACGCTCGCCTTCGAGCTGCGCATCGCGCGCGTCGACGGGAAGCTCGTCGCCGACGTGTGTAATGGCCCGCGCTGTGACACCCGCGCGGGCATCGTGCTCAAGGGCGACAGCCTCACCTTCAACATCGTCGACTACGACGCCACGATCTCGGCGCTGCGACGCGGCGACTCGCTGCTCGGGACCTATCACAACGTGGGGCGCAACGGACCCCGCTCGATTCCCTTCCGCGCCAGCCGGGGCCGCTGGTCCGAGGCCAAAGCGGCGACCGCGTTGCTGGGGAGCTGGGATGCGTGGTTCCTCACCGACCAGCGCCGCAGCCCGAGGGTCTTCGTGCTGCGCAACGGCGACCGCGGTCTGGAGGGAGGCGTCATCTCGAACACCGGGGATCTCGGCCTGTTCTGGGGACGCGCGAGCGGCGACAGCATCACCCTCGCCCGCTTCGACGGCAATTCGGTGTACGTCCTGGCCGGCCGGCTCGCGGGCGACACGCTGCGCGGGGTATTCCACGCGGGACTCCGCACCCAGACGCCGTACGTCGCGGTCCGGAGCAGCGGCGCGCCCCATCTCGCGGCTCCCACCGCGCTCACGTCGGCAGACACGCTGACGCCCTTCCAATTTGCCTTCCCCGATCTCGAGGGACGGGTCGTCACGCAGGAGGATCCGCGCTTCAAAGGCAAAGTCGTGCTGGTCGACATCTTCGGGAGCTGGTGCGTCACCTGCCACGAAGCCACGCCGCACCTGCTCGAGCTCTATCGCGACTATCACCCGAAAGGCCTCGAGATCCTCGGGCTCGGCTACGAGGTCACCGGGGATTCCGCCACGGATAACCCGCAGATCCGCCGCTTTCGCGACAAGTTCGCAATCCCCTGGCCTCTGCTGCAGGCCGGGATGAGCGTGGTCGAGCAAACCGCCGCTTCCCTGCCCCAGCTGCACGGCTTCACCGCGTATCCCACCACGCTGTTCCTGGGGCGGGATGGCCGCATCCGCGTCGTGTACGCCGGTTTCCGGGGTCCGGCCGCGGGCGCGCAACACCAGAAGCAGATCGCCGACTACCGCCACATCATCGAACGCCTGCTCGCCGAGCCGTGACCGGCTTCCTCGCCAAGGAGCGGCTCAGCGCGGGACCGGGCTTCAATCGCTGGCTGATTCCGCCCGCGGCCCTCGCCATACATCTGTCGATCGGCCAGGCGTACGCGTTCAGCGTGTTCAACCTGCCGCTGAGCAAGGCGATCGGCATCGGCGCTCACGGCCCAGGGGAATGGCGGCTCACCGACCTGGGCTGGGTCTTCACGCTCGCGATCGTGTTCCTGGGACTCTCCGCCGCGGCGTTCGGACGCTGGCTGGAGGATGTGGGCCCGCGCGCCAGCGGGCTCGCCGCGGCGGCGTGCTGGGGCACCGGCTTCCTGGTCGGCGCGCTCGGGGTGCGCACCCACCAGCTCTGGCTGCTGCTGCTGGGGTACGGCGTGATCGGCGGGTGCGGATTGGGGCTCGGCTACATCACGCCGGTCTCCACCCTGATCAAGTGGTTTCCCGACCGCCGCGGCATGGCGACCGGGATGGCGATCATGGGCTTCGGCGGCGGCGCCATGATCGCGGCTCCGCTCTCGACCGCCCTGATGAAGCGCTTCGCCGGGCCGGCCTCGGTCGGCGTGGCCGAGACCTTCCTGGTGCTGGGCCCGCTGTATTGCGCGGCGATGGCGGCGGGCGCCCTGGCGTTCCGGCTGCCGGCGCCGGGGTGGGCGCCGGCGGGCTACGTGCCCCCGGCGACCCCCAAGCCGCTGGTTTCGGGCCGCGACGTCCATCCCCGGCAGGCGATCCGCACCCCGCAGTTCTATCTGCTCTGGGCGGTGCTCTGCCTCAACGTCACCGCGGGGATCGGCGTGTTAGGGCAGGCCAGCGCGATGATCCAGGAGGTGTTCCACGGCCGCATCGATGCCGCGGCCGCGGCGGGATTCGTGGGACTGCTCTCGCTCTTCAACATGGGCGGGCGCTTCTTCTGGTCGTCGCTCTCCGACCGCATCGGACGCAAGCCCACCTACGCGATTTTCTTCGGGCTCGGCGCCCTCCTCTACGCGGCGACTCCCTGGGCCGGCCGCATCGGCAACATCGTCCTGTTCGTGGCCTGTTTCGCCCTGATCCTGACGATGTACGGGGGCGGCTTCGCCACCGTCCCCGCCTATCTCTCCGACCTCTTCGGCACCCGCTATGTCGGGGCCATCCACGGCCGCCTGCTCACGGCCTGGTCGGCAGCGGGGGTGCTGGGTCCCGTTCTGGTGAATTACATCCGCCAGTACGAGATCGATCGTGGCGTTCCCAATGCGCAAGCATACAACGTCACCCTCTATCTCATGGCGGCGCTGCTGATCGTGGGGTTCTGCTGTAACCTCGCCGTCCGGCCCGTAGCGGATCGTCATCATATGAGCGAGGACCCGGCTGCACCCCGCTTCCGGACGCTCCCCGGTGAAGGCCCCGCCGCCGCTCCCTCCGGGAGAGTATCCCCGGTTCCGCTGGTTGCCGCCGCCTGGGCCGCGGTGCTGACTCCGCTTGCGTGGGGAGTGACCAGCACGCTCTCGCGCGCCCTCTCGCTCTTCAAGCGCTGACCACAGCGTAGGCTTCGGTACCGCAACGCTTTACCTCGCTTGACCGAGGGTGTAACTTGCGAGGCTTCCTTCTCCTACAGGAGTTCCCTTGGCAGCACCCCTGGTCCAGTTGACGCGCGCCCCGGCAAGCCCCGGTCCGGGTCGTCCCGTCCTGGTCCCTGTCTCGCCGGCCCGCAAACCGCCCTGGATCAAGGTGAAGGCTCCCGGCGGCGAGAATTACGTCCGGATCAAGCAGCTGATGCGCACCCTCGGACTGCATACCGTGTGCGAGGAAGCCCGCTGCCCCAACATCGGGGAGTGCTGGGACCATGAAGCCGCGACCTTCATGATCCTGGGTGACGTGTGCACCAGGAATTGCGCCTACTGCGCGGTGGCGCACGGAACCCCGCAGGCCTTCGATCCGCTCGAGCCGGTACGACTGGCGGAGGCGGTCGAGACTCTGGGCCTGCAACACGTGGTCATCACCTCGGTCGACCGCGACGATCTTCCCCACGGCGGCGCCGAGGCCTTCGCGGGATGTGTCACCGAGATCCGCAAGCGGCAGCCCGAGACGACCGTCGAAGTGCTGATCCCCGACTTCAAGGGATCCGAGGCGGCGCTGCGCCTGGTGCTGGCCGCACGGCCGGCCATCCTGAATCACAATCTCGAGACGGTCGATCGCCTTTATCGTATCGCGCGGCCGGGCGGCCGTTATGACCGCGCCCTCGAGCTGCTGGCGCGGGCCCGCGCGATCGCGCCTGACGGACTGACCAAGTCCGGCATCATCGTCGGCATGGGCGAGGAGTGGGACGAGCTGCTCCAGGCGCTGCGCGACCTGCGCCGCAGCGACGTCCATCTCCTCACCGTAG
>CAYNNS010000057.1:10569-14360 GCA_964398345.1 uncultured Gemmatimonas sp.
CCAGCTCGGCCAATATGTACACCGTGGGGCAAACCTGCGGCCCTTCGGACGCCCACCTGCCGGTGGCGGGCTTCTACACGCCCGACGAATTTGCCGAGCTGGCGCGGATCGGGCGCGCGCTGGGCTTCCGCCACGTCCAGGCGAGCCCGCTGACGCGCAGCTCCTACCACGCCTGGGAACAGGCGCGCGCGGCCAGCGACGAACCGGTGGGACGCTGATGGCCACTTCGACCAAGCCGGTGCGTAACACGCTGGATCCGGACACGGCAGCCACCTACCGGCAGTACCTGCGCCAGATGCTGCTGATCCGCCGCTTCGAGGAGAAGGCCGGCGAGGCCTACAGCCTCGGCAAGATCGGCGGGTTCTGCCATCTCTACATCGGCCAGGAAGCCGTCGCCGTCGGCGCGCTCGCCGCGTTGCGACCCGACGACTACGTCACCTCGGCGTATCGCGAACACGGACAGGCGCTGGCCCGCGGCATGACGGCGCGGGCGGTGATGGCGGAGCTCTTCGGCAAAGCGACCGGCTGCTCGCACGGCAAGGGCGGCTCGATGCACCTCTTCGACGCCAAGCTCGGCTTTCTGGGCGGGCACGGGATCGTCGGCAGTCACATTCCGATCGCCGCCGGCGCCGCCTTCGCCAGCAAGTACCGGGGTGGGGATCAAGTCAGCGTCTGCTTCTTCGGTGAGGCGGCGGCGAACATCGGCGCCTTTCACGAGACGCTCAACATGGCGTCGCTCTGGGGGCTGCCGGCCATCTTCTGCTCCGGGACCAACGGTTCCGGCATGGGCACCGCGGGGGCCCGCGCCAGCGCGGTGCGCAACCCCGCGGTGCGCGGCTCGGCGTACGACATGCCGGCCGAGGAAGTGGACGGCCAGGACGTGCTGGTGGTCCGCGCGGCGGTGGATCGCGCGGTCGCCCGGGCCCGCAAGGACTCGCACCCGACGCTGCTCGAGGTCCGCACCTATCGCTACGTCGGGCACTCGATGTCCGACGCGGCGCACGGCACCTATCGCACCAAGGACGAAGTGGAGGAGTACCGCCGGCGCGATCCCATCAAGCTGCTCGCCGACCGCATGCGCGGCGCGGGCGTTCTCGACGACGCCGGGTGGGACGCACTCGATGCCGAGGTGAAAGCCGAAGTCGAGGACGCCTACGCCTTCGCGGAGAGCTCGCCCGATCCCGAGCCCGAGGCGCTCTATCGCGATCTCTACGCCGAGCCGCGTGGGGAGGGCCGCTGACGTGGCGACGCTGACCTATCGCGACGCGCTGAATCAGGCACTGCGGGAAGAGCTGCAGCGCGACGACCGCGTGTTCCTGATGGGCGAGGAAGTGGCGGAATACGACGGCGCCTACAAGGTGAGCCGCGGGTTACTCAAGGAGTTCGGCCCCAAGCGCATCGTCGATACCCCCATCGCCGAGCTGGGTTTTGCCGGGATCGGCGTGGGGGCGGCGATGGTGGGACTCCGGCCGGTCATCGAGATGATGACCTGGAATTTCGCGCTGCTCGCCATCGACGAAATCGTCAACGGCGCCGCCAAGATCCGCTACATGTCGGGGGGGCAGCTCGGCTGTCCGATCGTGTTTCGCGGCCCCGGCGGCGCCGCGCTCCAGCTCGGGGCCCAGCATTCCCAGGCCTTCGAGAGCTGGTACGCCCACGTGCCGGGGCTCAAAGTGCTTACCCCCGGTACTCCGGCCGACGCCAAGGGCCTGCCCAAGAGCGCGATCCGCGATGACGATCCGGTGGTGTTCATCGAGGGGGAGATGCTCTACAACGTCAAGGGCGAGGTGCCCGACGCCGAATACCTCACCCCGATCGGCAAGGCCGAGGTGAAGCGGGCCGGCAGCGACCTCACGCTGATCTGCCACGGAAAAATGGTCGGCGTCGCACTCAAGGCGGCCGAGCAGCTCGCGGCGGACAAGGTCGCGGCGGAAGTCGTGGATCTGCGGAGCATCCGGCCGCTCGACAGCGAGACGGTGCTGGGCTCCGTCGCCAAGACCAATCGTTGCGTGATCGTGGAGGAGGGCTGGCCCTTCGCGGGCGTCGGCGCGCAGCTGGTGGACCTCATCCAGCGGGATGCCTTCGACGCGCTCGACGCGCCCGTGCTCCGGGTGAGCAACGCCGACGTCCCGATGCCCTACAACAAGCAGCTCGAGAAAGCGGCGAAGCCGGATGCCGGCAAGGTGGTCGACGCCGCCAAGCGCGTCCTTTACCTCTAGCTCACGACGATGGCAACGAAAGTGGTAATGGAGGCGCTCTCTCCCACGATGGAGGAAGGTCGCCTCGTCGAGTGGAAGAAGCAGGAAGGCGAAGCCGTGGCCGTCGGCGACGTGCTCGCCGAGGTCGAAACCGACAAGGCGGTGATGGAACTGGTGGCGCGGACCGGCGGCACGCTGCTCAAGCAGCTGGTCGCCGCGGGCGCGACGGTCCCGGTGTCCTCGCCGGTAGGCTGGATCGGCTCGCCGGGCGAGACGGTGAATGGGGGGAGTGCGACTGCGAGTGCGAGTGAGAGGGCGTCAACGGGGCAGAAGCCCGCAGCGGCGCCTGCTGCGGCGGCGGCGCCGCCCAGTCCGGCCCCAGCTCCCACTGGCACTGCCACTCGCATCAAGGCATCCCCGCTCGCGCGCAAGATGGCGGCGGATCAGGGCGTCGATCTCAGCACGGTGAGCGGCAGCGGGCCCGAAGGCCGCGTCATCAAGCGGGACCTTGCCGCCGGCGGACCGGCGGCGCTCACGACCGCCAGACCGGCGGACAGCCAGTCCGCCTACGAGGACATTCCCCTCACCCAGATCCGCAAGACCATCGCCAGGCGGCTGGTCCAGTCGATCGGACCGATTCCCACGTTCTACCTCACCAGCGAGGTGGACATGGAACGCGTCGCCGAGGCGCGCGCCGCGCTCAACGAGGCGGCGGGCGAACAGGGCAAGGTGTCCTTCAACGACATCGTGCTCAAGGCGGTGGCGACGGCGCTGCAACAGCATCCGGCCTGCAACGCCTGGTGGCAGGACGACCACGTCCGCATCTGGCACGAGGTCCATCTCGGCATGGCCGTGGCGATCGAGGAGGGACTCATCACGCCGGTCGTCCGGAACGCTGAAGCCAAATCGTTGCTCGAAATCGGCAGTGAGGCGCGGGACCTGGCGAAGCGCGCCCGCGAACGCAAGCTCAAGCCGGAGGAGTACACCGGCAGCACGTTCTCGGTGTCCAACCTCGGCATGTTCGACATCGAGCACTTCACCGCGATCATCAATCCTCCGGAGGCGGGGATCCTCGCGATCGGCAGCATCGCGGCGGTCCCGGCGGCGGTGAACGGCGCGGTCCAGGTGCGGCGCCGCATGCGGATGACCCTGTCGTGCGACCACCGGGTGATCGATGGCGCCACCGGAGCCCAATTCCTGAAGACCCTGAAGCTGCTGCTCGAGAATCCTCTGGCCCTGGTCTGGTAGGGAGTCCCGCATGGCAACCTTCGATGTCATCGTCCTCGGCGGCGGACCCGCGGGTTATGTCTGCGCCATCCGCGCCGCGCAGCTCGGCTTCGCCACCGCGGTCGTCGAGCGCGAAAAACTGGGCGGCGTCTGCGTCAACATCGGCTGCATCCCGACCAAGGCGCTGCTGCACAGCGCCTATGCGCTCAACCTCCTGCACCACGACGCCAAGGCGCTCGGCATCGACGTCGCCGGCAGCGTCACCGGCAACTACAGCGTCGCGATGAAGCGTTCCCGCCAGGTGTCGGAGCAGAACTAGAAGGGCGTCCAGTTCCTGATGAAGAAGCACAAGATACCGGTGCCCCA
>CAYNNS010000058.1:0-10756 GCA_964398345.1 uncultured Gemmatimonas sp.
ACCACACCGCCGGTCGTCACGGCGCCTCCGAAAGCGACAACCGCCCCGACCGCGCCGAGGAGGTCCTGCACGACGCGGGGGCCTCGCTCACCCGGCAGCAGAACGTCCATGACGATGAGCTGGATCCGCTCGGTGCCCCGGGCGACCTCCCGCGCGCCCTCGCCGGTCTCGGCGCTGAGCACGGCGTAGCCGGCGCGGCTGAGGACCCGCTCGGCGAGGGCCCGGATCGAGCGCTGGTCTTCCACCAGCAGGATGCTCTCGTCTCCCGCTGTCGCGCCGAGCGGACGGATCACCTTGAGCCGAGGGGGCTCCGATTCGCTGGTGGGGAAATAGAGGTCGAAGCTGGTCCCCCGTCCCGGGCTGCTCTGCACGACGATGTGGCCGCGGGACTGCTGCAGAATCCCGTACACGGTCGACAACCCTAACCCGGTACCGCGGGTCCCGCCCTTGGTGGTGAAGAAGGGCTCGAAGATGTGACTCTGGACCTCGGGGGTCATGCCGATGCCCTCGTCCTGCACGCCGAGCACGAGGTAGCGGCCCGGGGGAATCACCCCTCCCGAATGCAACAGCCCCGCCGCCAGGTTGCTCACCCTGGTCCGAATGCCGAGTCGCCCGCCGTGGGGCATGGCATCGCGGGCGTTCACCGCGAGGTTGAGCACCACCTGCTCCAGCTGGCCCGCGTCCGCCTTGACGAGCGCCGGCCTGGCACCGAGCTCGAGCTCGACCCGGATGTCTTCTCCCAGCAGCCGGCGCAGCATGCCGCAGGCGGCTTCGGTGGCCTCGTTGAGATCGATGACCTGGGGATGGGTGGGCTGGCGGCGGCTGAACGCGAGCAGCTTGCGGGTCAGCACCGCCGCCAGCTCGCCGGCGCGGTTGATCTCCTCGGCGTCGCTGCGATAGGGACTGTCGGGCGGCAGTTGTTCGAGCAGAAACTGGCTGAAGCCCAGCACGCTGGTCAGAATGTTGTTGAAGTCGTGCGCAATGCCACCGGCGAGCTGCCCCACGGCCTCCAGTCGCTGGGCATGGAGGAACTGCCGCTCGAGCTCGCGGTGCGCCGTGTGGTCGCGCAAGGCGGTGAGCTGCACGGTGTGGCCTTCGCGGACGGCGGCGCGCGTGACCGCCTCCAGCTCGAGGCGGCGGCCATCCCTCGCCTGGGCGAAGAAACTGAAACGCTGCGGCTGACCCGAAGCCAGGCGGGAGACGAACTCCGCGCGTGACTCGGACTCGACGAGGTCCTCCAGACGGGTGTGCAGCAGAGCCTCGCCGGGAGCGCCGAAGAGCTCGGCAAAGCCGGGATTCGCTTCGACGACGCTGCCCTGTTCGGTGACCACCACGGCGTCGAAGGTCGCCTCAATGAGTGCGCGGTAGCGCAGCTCGCCTTCGCGCAGGGCCTGTTCGGCGGCGGCGCGATCGGTAATGTCGTTGGCGCTGCCGATCCACTCGAGCAGCACGCCCTCGGCGGACTTGACCGGCACCACCTGGAAGGCATAGCGACGGAATTCTCCAGCGGCGGTCCGGATACGGAGCTCGCATTCGAACGGGGTCCCGGCGGCGCTGCCGCGCTCCAGTGCCGAGCGGAGCGCCGCGCGATCATCGGCGTGGACCGCTTCGAGCCACCCGGTGCCGGCGAGCTGTTCCTGGCTCTGACCCGTGACCTGCTGCCAGCGCGCCAGGCGGCCGGCGACCTGGCCGGCCTGATTGGCGATCCAGATGAGGTCCGACGTGGCCAGCGCGAGCGAGCGAAAGCGCCGCTCGCTCTCGGCGAGGGCGCGGCGGGCGAGCCGGTGCTCGTGGCGCAGGATGCGCTCGCTCAAGGCCCGGTTCACGGCCTGCGGCAGCCGCCCGAGGTGCGTTTTCAGGACATAATCCGAGGCTCCCTGGCGGACGCAGGCGACTGCCGCATCGGTGTCGAGGCTCCCGGTGACGAGGATGAACGGCAGATCGCTGCCACGCCGCCGCAGCAGCGCGAGGGCGTCCATGCCGGTCCAGTCGCCGTGCCCATAACCCGCGAGCACGAGATCGTAGGGATTGCCCAGGGCGGTCTCGAAGGCGGCGCGCGCGGTGACGATGTCACACCGCAGCGTCAGGCCGGACCGACGGAGTGCCTCCAACGCCGGTTCGGCGCTCGCCTGGTCTGCTTCGAGATAGAGCAGGCGGAGCGGAACATCCGCGCGAGGCATTCCCTACTATGAAACGAAACGCGCTTCGCAACAAGCTGGAGGTAACTCCAGTCGTGACCCTGGAGGTAACTCCAGTCGCCGGACTGGAGGTAACTCCAGTCCCAGCCGCGGTCCCTTGTGCGGGCAGGCGCCCCGCCGCAGCTTGGCGTGCACTGGCTGTTCCCGGTTCACCCAAGCAGAGGAGCTGCTCATGGCTTTGCCGCCGCGAGACCACCGCATTTCGCTGGAAGCCGCCGCTGGGTTCACCCGCCGGTACCGGGAGGGGGCGGGGAAGACTGCCCAGAAGGCGGGAGCGTTTCACGCGGATCAGGTGCAGGGCCTGCTGGCGCAGCCTGGGTGCAAGGCATTGCGGATATACAATGCGATCGATGACAAGGGCGAGGAGACGTTCGTGCTGGTTGGAGTGGATGGGAACGACAAGGATCTGACGGGGGGGATCCTGCTCGAGTTCATCTTTCCCTGTCCTCCGATCTGTGATGACGGCAGCGCACTAAGCTCGTAGCATGCACGCGCCATGGGTTTTCTACGTCGACATGGTGTCATCGGGGGCGCCGCTCTTTGTCGCCGTTTACCCAAGAGCGCGCTCGACCTCGGCACGGCGGACCATGGTTCTTTGGAGCGCTCTGCTGCTGGTATCGAACGCGATAGCCTTCCTGCTCGCGCTTGGGAGTCACAACAATCATTGGCTTCAGTACATCGTTACCCCCCTGGCGGGAATGCTGGCGTTGTTGGCCCTCTCTTATTGGCAGCTTTCTCAGGTCGTCACGCTCTGGTTCCGTCTGCTTATCCCCTTACTCGCGATTGCCTGGGTCACGCTCGTCGTTCTTGTAGAAGACACCAACACCTTCAGTCTCGTCGCCGAGTCCTTCGCAGCCCTGTTGGTACTCGGAGCCGCGACCTATACTCTGGTGTTGCGGTCGATCCGTGAGCGGGACAGTCCATTGCAGCAGGACTGGCTCTGGATCGGCATGGGGCTGGCCGTGTACTCGGGCGTTGCTATCGCGTTGCCTCCGGTTGCACACTGGCTGCTTACCAGGTCGCCGGCGCTCGTAATTCGCGCCTACGAAGCCAAAGCCGTTTTCGAATCGGTGGCGCAGCTGGCCATTGCGCGAGGAGTCCTTTGTCCGACACCAGCCTACAGATCTGGTGGGTCTTCATCGCGGGACTCCTCGCCCTCGCCGTCGTCCTCGTCGGCTTCATCGTCGCGCTCGTGATTTCCCAGCGCCGGGTCATCCGGGTCGAGCGTGACCATGCCCGCAAGCTCCTCGAAGCCCAGGAAGCCGAGCGGGCCTGGGTCGCGCGCGAAGTCCATGACGATGCGTTACAGCGCCTGGCCGCCGTGCGGGCCGAGCTGGACTATCTCCTCGCAGACGCCGTCGGGGAGGGCAGTCCCGACCTTCGCAAGCTCGCCGCGCTGCGCACCGAGCTCGACGACCTCTCCCACATGCTGCGCCAGGTGGCCCACCGGCTGCACCCCTCGCTGGTCGAGCAGGCCGGCCTGATCGCCGGGCTTCGCAGCCTGCGCAACGAGGTCGAACGCAGCCTCGGCCTGGAAGTGACGCTGCGGGAACCCGACGCCCCGCTCGAGCTCGGGCTGGATCAGGCGCTGGCGGCGTACCGGATCACGCAGGAGGCCCTGCGCAACGTCGCGAACCACTCGGGGTGCCGCGCCGTGGAACTGGCGGTAGAAGCGATCCCGGGGGCCACCCGGTTACGGATTGCCGATCGGGGCCGCGGCTTCAACCCGACCGATGCCGGGCAGCGCCCCGGGCTCGGGCTCATCGCCATGCAGGAGCGCGCCGCCCTGGCGGGCGGCAGCTTCGAGCTGGTGTCGGCACCGGGCCGCGGGACCATCGTCGAAGTGAGTTTCCCTAACCCGGCGACCTGAGTGCCGCCCGTCCGGCTCCTCATCGCCGACGATCACGCCCTGGTGGTCGAGGGACTCCGCCGCCTCTTGGAACCGGCGCACCGCGTCGTCGGTGTCGCGCGCGACGGCGCCGACACGCTCCGGCTCGTCGCCACCGAGGCTGCCGACTGCCTGCTGCTCGATCTCTCCATGCCCGGCGGCAACGGCCTCGACCTGATCGGTCCCATCCGGGAGCGCGCCCCGCGGCTCAAGATCGTCATCGTCACCATGTTCGTCGACAAGGTGCTCGCCGAAGCCGCGCTGCAGGCGGGGGCTGACGGGTTCGGGCCAAAGGACGGGGGCAGCGATGGGCTGCAGACCGGGATTATCGGGGTGATGGCGGGGCGGCGCTACGTCGCCCGGACGGCGCTCAAGCGCGGTCGCCCGGGCCCCGAGGATCAGGGGCTGGGGCTCTCGCAGCTGACGCCCCGGCAGCGCGAGATCGTGCACCTGGTCGGCGAGGGGAAGAGCAACGCGGAGATCGCGGACTCGCTCGGGCTCACGGAGAAAACCATCACCTTCCACCGCACCAACATCCGCCGGGCGCTCGGCATCGCGAACGAGTGGGGCCTGGTCCGCTACGCGATGCTGGCGCGGCTCTCCGCCCCTCCGGCCGGCGAGCCGTCGTGAGCCGCTAGCGGCGAATCTGGCTTTCGACCGCCTTGGCGATAGAGTCCGCGCGGGCGGCGAGCGCGCTGTCGCCGTGCTCGCGCAGCACCGAGGCGATCCCCCCGTACACGATCGCGTAGAGCCGGAGAATGCTCGCCGACGGGGCATCCACCCAGCCGCGGGGTCGCGGCCGCGTGGCGCTCTGCCAGTGATACGCCTTGTCCAGTAAGGCCCGGGTCCGCTCGAGATCGGTGTACCCCATGGGACTCAGCACCACGTTGCCGCTGGGCTGGACCGGCTTGGGATAGAGCTTCCGAACCAGACCCTGCGACACGAGATAGGCGGTCAGGCCCAGGGTTTCATCGGGGTAGCCGCCGTCGCTCCAGGCAAAGTAGATCGGGCGCTTGTCGAGGTTGTCCTTGATGAGGTAGAGCGCGGCGAGGTCCTTGCGCTCCAGGATCTCGCTGCCGAAGGCGATCTCGACCTCCCCGAACTTGACTCCCTGTCCTTTGGAGACCCGGGAGTACTCGGGCAGGCTGTCGAGTTGCTGCTCGGACAGGGTAAGAGCCGACGTCGTCGGCTTCTTCCAGCCTTCGGTACCGGGCACGCCGAGCCGGATGCCGCTGGTGTCGGTGCGCGGCTTCCAGAGCTCGATGGATTTGGTCGGGTCGAAGTCCGGCGTCTGTTTCCGCCGGATCTGGCGCAGATGCCAGTCGGTGTTCATCAACGAGAGGTTAGCGAGGGTGACGTCCGGGCGGATGCCTTCGACCTCCTGGGCGAACCAGAGCGGGAAGGTGTCGTTGTCGCCGGCGGTGATCAGAATCCCGTAGGGTTCCACCGACTCCAGCAGGTCGCGCGCGAAGTCGTGCGCCGCGAGCTCGTGGCTTCTGCTCGCGGTGACCCCGTTGCCGAGCAAGGGGACCAGGGCGAGCCCGAGCACCGAGAGTCCGGCGGCGCGCGAGCGGAAACGGGTAAACAGATCCTGCGCCACCACGCCGACGCCCGCCGCGACCAGCGTGCCGAAAAAGGCGAAAGAACAGAGGAAGAAGTAGTCCCGCTCGCGGACTTCGCGCATGGTATTGGCGTCGATGTCGGCGCGATCGGGATACATCGAGAAGCCGTACTTGAAGTTGAGATAGAACACCAACGCCAGGGTCAGCGTTCCGAGCATCGCGAGCGCCGCGACCCCGGCCCGCCGGTCGCGCTTGAGCAGGATCCGGAGTCCCGAGAGGCCGGTCACCGTGAAGAGCGCGGTAGCCAGGGAGTGGAACAGCGTCGGCCAGTCGCGGGCGTACTGCCAGCTGAAGTACTGCCAGTAGTTGGCGAGCTGGGCAATGAAGAGGCTCACCGTGCGCGGCTGGCCGTAGGGCGGCCAGGGAGTCTCGAGGACCGGCGGCTTGCCGTACTGCACGCGGTTGAGCACGTCGGAAAGCGGCTGGCAGGCGGAGCCCTGCCCGGGCAGCGCACTCTGGATCGCGGCGAGGATGCTCCGGCAGACGGGCTCGCCTTCGTTGATCGCGGGGTGCTGGGCGGCGCGCATCGGCAGGAACAGGTAGTTGAGCGACACGCCGACGATCACGGCGAGCAGCACGCCCAGTAACACGCGCCACCGGGTGACCACGCGCCAGTCGGTCCACAGGACGTACACCGCCACCGCCGGCGCGGCGAGCACCCCCATCATGTGGTTCGTGGAGGTGAGGGCGAGCACGTAGGCGATCAGGATCAGCCAGCGATCCCGGTGCGGGCCGGGTTCGTCATCGCCCCAATGCACCGCGAGCCAGGTCACCAGCGCCATCGAGAGCAGCGAAACGGTGTAGACCTTCTCGTTCACCGTCGACTGGTTCCATACGGTCCAGGAAAAGGCCCCCACCAGCACCCCGGTGGCCGCGGCGCCCAGACGGACCGCGCGGTCGGTCACGAGCTTGCGGAGCCAGCGCTCGGCCACCAGGAACCAGAGGCCCGCGGCCAGGGCGCTGGTCACTGCGGCGAAGAGATTGACGCGCTTGGCGTAGGACGCGGCGAGCGGCAGCAGCCCGAAGCTGTGCGCGAGCAGGACGAAGAGCGGATTGCCGGGCGGATGGGGAATGCCGAGCGTCTTCGCCGCGGCGATGTATTCGGACGTGTCCCAGAAGGCGGTCGTCGGTGCCAGGGTCACCCAGTAGACCACCAGGACGCCGAGCGCGATGAGCCCGGCGAGACCGTAGGGCGGCGGCTGGCGGACGCTGTCGGTGGCGGACGCTCGGGGATCGCTCATGCGCTAGTGCCGGAACATGCGTTTGCCGGTGAGCACCATCGCGATGCCGTAGCGGTTGGCGGCCGCGATGACTTCGGCGTCGCGCACGGAGGCGCCGGGTTGGATGATGGCCTTGATGCCGGCGCGGGCCGCCTCCTCGACGCCGTCGGGGAAGGGAAAGAAACCGTCCGAGGCCAGGCTCGCGCCCTCGGTGCCATGATGCTGCTGGCGCGCTTTGTGAATCGCGAGGAAGACCGAGTCGACCCGACTCATCTGTCCCGCTCCGATGCCGATGGCCTGCTCGTTCCGGGCAATCAGGATCGCGTTGGACTTGACCGCCCAGACGGCCGCCCAGGCGAAGCGGAGATCGTTCCATTCCTCCGGCGACGGTCCCCGCGTCGTCACGACCTTCCAGCCTTCTTCGGAGGGGTCGAAGCTCCCGCGGTCCTGCACCAGGAAGCCGCCGCGCACGCTCTTCCAATCGAGCGATCCCGCCGGCACCCCGATGGGGAGCTCGACGACCCGGAGGTTCTTCTTCTCCTTGAACACGTCGAGCGCGTCTTCGGGGATCGACGGGGCGACGATGACCTCGACGAAGAGATCGCGGAGCGACTCCGCCATCTCGCGATCCACCACGGTATTGCAGGCGATCACGGCGCCGAACGAGGACACCGGGTCGGTGGCGCGGGCCTTGGCGAGCGCTTCGAGCGCGGTGCGGCCGACCGCAATACCGCAGGGCGTGGTGTGCTTGATGATCGCGCAGGCCGGCCGGTTCTTCCAGGCTCCGACGGCCGCGGTGGCCGCGTCGATATCGAGCAGATTGTTGAAGGAGATTTCCTTGCCCTGGCGCTGTTTCATGTCGCGGATGCCGCGGGGCTCCTCGGTGGCGTAGAGCGCGGCCCGCTGCTGGGGATTCTCGCCGTAGCGGAGCTCCTGCATCCGCTCGACCGAGAGATTGATCCGGGGCGGCAGGCCTTCTTCCGGCGCGGTGAGATAACCCGCCACCGCGGTGTCGTACTCCGCGGTATGGCCGAAGACCTTGGCGGCGAGGGCGCGCCGGCAGTCTTCGTCGATGCCGGAGCTGCGCAGCATCTCCAGCACCGAGTGATAGTCGGTGGGATCGACCACGGGGATCACGTTCTCGTAATTCTTCGCCGCGGCGCGCAGGATCGTCGGGCCGCCGACGTCGATATTCTCGATCGCGTCGTCGATCGTGGCCGAAGGATGGGCGATGGTGGCGCGAAACGGGTAGAGGTTCACCGCGACGAGGTCGAAGGGCAGGATCTTGTGGGCCTCGAGCTCGCGCCGGTGACCCGGAAGCCCGGGCCGCGCCAGGAGCCCCGCGTGGATCGCGGGGTGCAGCGTCTTGACCCGGCCGTCGAGAATC
This sequence comes from uncultured Gemmatimonas sp., assembly GCA_964398345.1. Classification (GTDB taxonomy): domain Bacteria; phylum Gemmatimonadota; class Gemmatimonadetes; order Gemmatimonadales; family GWC2-71-9; genus JABFSM01. Next base: position 8,316 of record CAYNNS010000058.1, read on the forward strand.
TCGGGGAAGTGGGTCACGTCTTCGACCGCGGTGACCGGGACCCCGGACTTCCGCAGCGAGGCGGCGGTGCCTCCGGTGGACACCACTTCCCACCCGAGCTCCACGAGCCCCTGGGCGAATTCGACGATACCGCGTTTGTCGCTGACCGAGATCAGAGCACGGGGCATGTGATCAGAGGATCAGGGGATCAGGGAATCAGAGTCGAGCTCAAACGGCACCGGCTTGCCCGCGCGGGCCGCCGCGAGCACTGCGGCCGGGAGCAGGCGATGCTCGACCGCGAGCACCCGCGCCGCCAGCGTATCCGGCGAGTCATCGGGCAGCACCGGCACACTCGCCTGGCCCAGCACCGGCCCGCGATCGTATTCCTCGGTCACCAGGTGCACGGTCGCTCCGGAGCGCGCGTCACCGGCAGCGAGCACGGCCCGGTGCACGCGTCTCCCGTACATTCCCGCGCCGCCGTGCCGGGGCAAGAGCGCCGGGTGGATGTTCAGCATCCGGCCCCGCCAGGCCGCCACGATGTCGGCGGGGACCTTCTTGACATACCCGGCGAGCACCACGAGGTCCGCGCCGGCAGCCTGGAGCACGCGGCGCCACTCCGCGGGATCGGCGCTATCATTGAAAACGTGGGTTGGAACGGCGTGCTGCCCGGCCACCACAAGCCCGCCGGCATCCGCCCGATCGCTCGCGACCAGCACGATCTCAGCGGGCGCCCTCTCTCCCTCCCGCCCCAGCGCCTCGAGGAGCGCCGCCAGATTGCTGCCCCTGCCTGACACGACGGTCGCGACCCGCAAGCGCATGATGCGGAATTATAAGCTATCCGAGTTTCCGGACCCGGTGCAGTTCTTTCACATCCGCTGCGGCGACGACATCCTCGGCAGCCTCGACGCGGCCGGCATCCCGGGCGACAAGATACGCTTCTCCGATCCGCTCTGCGAAGGGCCGCTGCGCCACCCCGCCGCCGACCAGGCCCGGCAGAAGGAGCGCGCCGCTTACATCGCCGCACGCTACCTCGCCCCGTTTCAGGAGACCCACCGGGAGATCCTGGGACAGGACTGGCGGGTCACCCAGTGCGCCCGCTATGACGAGACGGTCCTGTGGTTCGAGGCCGACCTCTTCGATCAGGCGATTCTGGTCTATCTGCTCCAGCGGCTCGAGCGGCTCACGGAGTCGACCAAGATCGTCCTCATCTGTATCGGGGAATACCCCGGTGTCGAGCGCTTCATCGGGTTGGCACAGCTCAGCCTGGCGCAGCTTGCGACACTACTGCCCAGGCGCGAGCCGGTGACCCGCCGGCAGTTTGCCCTCGCGCGACACGCCTGGGCCGCGTTCAATGCCAAGTACCCACGCCAGCTCAACCGGATCAGCCGAATGCGCAGCCGCGCGTTGCCTTTCCTCCCGGCAGCGATCCGGCGCTATCTCGCGGAATACCCTTCGACGCGGAACGGCCTGAGTCAAACCGAGCAGCACGCGCTGGAAGTCATCGAAGCGGGCAGCCGGCGGCCGGCGGCGGTGTTCGTCGGGGTGCAACAACGGGAACCGCGGCCCTTCATGGGTGACTCGATGTTCTACGCGGTGCTGCGCGATCTCTCCTCCGGCGATTATCCCCTGCTCGCGGGCTCCCGGCGCAACCTGCCGCATCTGAGCGACGCCGAGCTGCGGGCCTGCGAGGTGTGGCTCACGCCGCTCGGCAAGCGCGTGCTGGCAGGGAAGGCGGATTGGTTCGAGCTGGGACAGCCGGCCCGCTGGATGGGCGGCGTGCTGGTGCGCGGTCCCAAGCCCCGCTGGCGCTGGGATGCGCGGCGCGGCCAGGTGGTGGAGCAGCGGGGCAAGCGGCACAAGCTCGGCAAGCCGCAGCGCCGCAAGGCGAAGCGGGTTACTCGCCGGCGAACGCCCGCGCGACGGCGGCCCCGATCGCGTCGAGCCGCTCGGCGGGCAAGGTCCGCGGGTCGAGCAAGACCTCGTCGTCCTGGACGCGCGCGATAGTCGAGGGCGTGCCGAGCCGCAGCCGAAGCGCCAGCTCGGTGGCGCCCCCGGGACCGGCGTCGAGTGCCACGACGGTGGTGGGAAGCTCCGCGCCGGGGAAGGCGCCGCCGCCGACCGCGGAAAACGCTGCGGCAGTGCGGCAGTGCGGCGGGGCGGCGGAGTTGGCGTTGATGGCGGCAAGCAAGCGCTCGGCGCGGGACGCGAGCTCGTCCGCGCCGAGGGTCAGCATCCGCAGCACCGGGATCTCGCGGACCGCCAGGTCCGGATCGTGATACAGCCCCAGAGTCGCTTCGAGCGCCGCAAGGGTGAGCTTGTCGGCGCGCAGCGCGCGGGCCAGTGGGTTGGCTTTCGCCCTCGCGACCTGGTCGCGTGTGCCGATCAGGCAGCCCGCCTGGGGCCCGCCCAGCAGCTTGTCACCGCTGAAGCACACCAGATCGGCGCCGCTCCGCACCGCGTCG
>CAYNNS010000058.1:10766-14201 GCA_964398345.1 uncultured Gemmatimonas sp.
GGTTTCGGCTCCGGCGCTCGACTTGGCTTCTCCGAAGAGCCCTTCGATGTCGAAGCGTGAGCGTTCGGTGCCGCCGGCTTCGTTGTGCCCCGTCCTTCGCTTAAACTCGGAGCTGCGCGCGATCGCTCGGTGAGCCAGTGCCAAGGAGCTCAGGTGCCTTCGGTCGGCATCCGCCCCCGCCCTTCCAACAATCGTTTGAGGGGTCCGTGAGGGTCTTCCTGTTTTGGCCCCGGGGCCCGGGTGGCGTGTGCGGGTCAGGCGGCCCGCCTGGGGCCCGCCAAGCAGCTTGTCACCGCTGAAGCACACCAGATCGGCGCCGCTCCGCACCGCGTCGCTCACCCGGGGCTCGCCGTGGAGTCCGAAGGGCGCGAGGTCCACCAGTAACCCGCTGCCGACGTCGTAGAGGTAGGGCAGCCCGTGCTGCCGGGCGAGCTCGGCGAGCGCCGCCGGCTCGGGCGTGGCGACGAAGCCGGTCTGCGCGAAGTTGGAGCGGTGTACGGTGAGGATCGCGCCGCTCGCCGGCGTCAGCGCCGCGCGGTAGTCCTCGAGGTGGGTGCGGTTGGTGGTGCCGACCTCGCGCAGGATCGCGCCGCTCCGGCCGAGAATGTCGGGGATCCGGAAGGACCCACCGATCTCGATCAGCTCGCCTCGCGAAATCAGCACCTCCTTCCCCGCGGCCACGGCATTGAGCGCCAACAGGATCGCGCCCGCGGCATTGTTCACGACGAGCGCGGCCTCGGTCCCCGTGAGTCCCGCGAGCAGCTGGGCGCAGTGCTCGCTCCGGTCGCCGCGGGAGCCGGTGGTGGGGTCGAGTTCCAGGGTGCTGTAGTCCGAGGCGACGGCGTGAATGGCCCGCAACGCGGCGGCGGCGAGCGGCGCCCGGCCCAGATTGGTATGCAGGACGACGCCGGTGGCATTGCACACGCCGTGCAGCGACGCGGCGGCCCGGCGCTCCACGCGATTCCGGATTGCGGCCACCCAGCTCTCGGGCGGTGAGCCCTCGCGGGCGGCGGCGAGCGTTTCGCGCACGGCGGCCACGACCAGGCTCCGGGGTGCGGTGGTGAGCAGGGCCCGGACGTCGGGGTCGTCGAGCAGACGTTGCACCGAGGGCAGCGCGCGCCTCGGGTCGCTCATGGAATCGCCCGTTTGGCGGTGGTGTCCGGCTTGGCCTTCTTGGTGGTGTCGGCTGGGGCTTCGGGGATCTTCACCACCTGGCGAACCGTCCCCGTCACCCGACTCAGGTTCTGAATCCCATGCACGGTAATGGTGTAGCTGGCTCCGGGCCGTAGCCGCGTTGCCACCCGCAGGTACAGCCGATCGAAGGGCGCCGGCTTGCTGCGCAGGGGTCCGGTGCCGGTGGTATCGCGGGTCGTCTCGCGGCGGCGAGACACTCCGGGAATGCGGATTTCCTCCGCCGCGCGGGCTCGGGCAATCGAGTCGGCCCGGAGGCTGTCGGCGCGCGCGCGCCGGAGCGAATCCGCGCGGAGGCTATCGGCCCGTGCCCGGCCTTTGGCCGTGGTGTCGGGTACGGGCCGGACGGCATAGAGCGAGTCGTACTCTTCCTTCGGAATCATCCGCTGCACGGCCACCGGCACTGAATCCGGCAGCAGTCGCAGCTCGACCGAGTCCGCCGGCAGCCGTTGGTAGGGATTGAGGCTCTGGGAGAAGGTCAGCAGCAGCGAGAGCGAGTCGTTCATCACCACCGTGGTCAGTCGCGCCGCGGTGCTGTCGTGACGGAACGCCCAGATCTCGCCGACGGTATCTCGCGTGGCCGCGATCCGGGCGGTGTCGAACGCTTCGCGCGGATCGAAGCGGAAATCCCCGTTCTGATCGATCACTCCATACACCAGGTATTCGCCGGCGGGGATCGGACCGAGCACGAAGCGCCCGGTCGAGTCGGCGCTGGTGCGATAGGGCAGGCTGTCGGGCAGCAGGATCGCTTCGACGAGGGCCCGCGGCTGCGGGCGCTGGGTCATCCAGTCGACGACCCGACCGTGCAGCGTACGGGTCGGCAGCGGTGCGCCGGTCGTGAAGGTGACCACCGCGCCGGTCTTGCTGCGATTGTTGGAGAGATCGCCGACGCCGGGCAGCAGCTCCACGCGATAGACGCGATTGGGCTGCCAGCCGTCACGGGGCCGCACCGTGATACGGCTGCGCTTCCAGTGCACCGAGGGAACCGCGAGCGCAGGCGACAGGATGACCAGCCGCTCGAGGTCGCCGGTGCCGAGGCCGAAGTTGGGGGAAGCGCCTTCCGAGACGACTTCGTCGAACTGAAACTCGACCTCACCAGCGAAGCGCGGCAGCACCGCGAGACTGTCGGGATGGACGGCGACGATGCGGGGCGGCGTGCGATCGGTGGGACCGCCTGGCGGCGGCTGCATGCGGGCACAGCCAGGCAGGAGGGCGAGTGCGAGCAGGAACGGAAGCGCCGGGCGCTTCACCTCTCACCGCAGGCCAGCTTCTTGCGCTTGTCGTCCAGCACGCCAGCCTGCTCGCGCCAGGCCACGAGCTTTTCGCGCTCCCGCGTCACCACCATTTCGGGCGCCCGGGCTACGAACTGCTGGTTCCCCAGCTTGGCTTCCTGGTTGGCGATCGCGCCCGCCAGGCGGTCGGCTTCCTGCCGAAGCCGCGCGCACTCCTTGTCGAGGTCCACCAGGTCGCCCAGCGGAACGCTCACCGCCGAGCCGTCGGGCAGCACCGCATGGGCCGACGCGGCACCGGAAGCGCCCGGCTCTTCCCGCTCCCGGAGCTCGAGGCTGGAAACTTTGGCGAGCCGGCGCAGCGTCGCCTCCTCGAGCCGCAGCAGGGCGCGGGTTACGGGGCCCGGGCGGGTTACCGTCGCACGCACCGACTGGCCGGGTGGGACGGCATACTCGGCGCGAATGGAACGCAGCGCCCCGACCAGCTCCTGCAGCGCGGCGAACTGCCGCAGCGCTTCGGCATCTAGAGCGCGGCGGTCGCTCGCCGGCCAGGGCGCGATCGAGAGTGAGGCCCGGCCGGCGTGACCCGGCAGCCGGAGCCAGAGCGTCTCGGTGATGAACGGCATGACCGGATGGAGCAGCCGCAACGCCACCTCGAAGACGGCGGTCACCACCGCCCGGGCGACGTCCCCACCGGGCTGGGTCCCGTAGAGTCGCGGCTTGATCAGCTCGACATACCAGTCGGCGAGGTCGCTCCAGAGAAAACGCTGCACCGCGAGCGCGGCGTCGTTCAGCCGGAAGCGTTCGTAGGCGGCGGTCGCCTCGCGGACCGTCGCTTCGCAGCGCGCGATGATCCAGCGATCCGCCAGCGCGAGCTCGGCGCGCTGCACCACGTTGGCGTACCCGCCGGCGAGCGGCCGCACCGGTCCCTCAAGGTGGGTCAGGATGAAGCGGCCGACATTCCAGAGCTTGTTGGCGAAGTTCCTTCCCGCGGCGAACGAGGCCTCGAGATCGC
>CAYNNS010000059.1:0-14097 GCA_964398345.1 uncultured Gemmatimonas sp.
TTGATGCCGGCGGCGAGCGCTTCCTCGATCGCGGGAATCCCGGCGGCGGTACCCGGGATCTTCACCATCAGATTGGGCCGGCCCACCGCGGCCCAGAGCCGGGCGGCTTCGGCGATCGTCGTCGCCGTGTCTCCCGCGAGCTCGGGGTTCACCTCGATCGAAACGAAGCCATCGCGGCCTTCGAGCCGGTCGTAGGTGGCGCGGAAAATGTCGCAGGCGGCGCGGACATCGGAAACCGAGAGCGCATCGAAGATGTCGCCCGGCCTCTGGCCCAGCCCCAGAAGTTTCCGGATGTCCTCGTCGTAGTCCTCGCTGCCGGTGATGGCCTTCTCGAAGATCGTGGGATTCGAGGTCATGCCACGGAGGCCGTCGTCGGCGATGAGGCCGGCGAGGCGGCCCGAGCTGATCAGCTCCCGGGTGATGTAGTCGTACCAGGGACTCTGACCCAGTTGTCCCAGGGCGACCAGCGGATTGGACTTCATGACACGGCCCCTTTCGTCACCCGGCGGAGCGCGGCCAGCACCGCGTCGACGGTAAACCCGAATTCCTGGAAGAGACGCTCGGCGGGTGCCGATGCGCCGAAGTGGTCGATCCCGAGGATTTCGCCGGCGTCGCCGACCCACTCCCGCCAGCCCTCGGGCACGGCTGCCTCGATCGACACGCGGGCTCGGATGGCGGGGGGCAGCACCGCATCGCGATAGCTCTGGGGCTGCTGGCGGAAGAGCTCCCAGCTCGGCAATGAGACGACCCGAACCCGGAGGTCGGTCAACCGCTCCGCCGCTTCGAGCGCGAGCGGCAGCTCCGACCCGGTGGCGAGCACGATGGCCTGAGGAGCACCGCCCCCGGGCTCGCGCAGCACGTAGCCGCCGCGACGCACGCCGCTGGCGGCGCCGAGCCGCGAGCGGTCGGGCACGGGGAGCTTCTGGCGGGTTAGGATCAGCGCCGTGGGGCCGCGCCGCTGCTCCAGCGCGGCCCGCCACGCTTCGGCGGTCTCCGCTGCGTCGCCGGGACGGATCACGGTGAGATTGGGGATCGCGCGCAGGGCCGCGAGGTGTTCGACCGGCTGATGGGTCGGTCCGTCCTCGCCCAGCCCGATCGAATCGTGGGTGAAAATGTAGGTGACCGGGAGGCCCGTGAGGGCCGCGAGCCGGATGCTCGGCCGCATGTAGTCGGAGAAGATCAGGAAGGTGCTGCCGTAGGGCCGGATCCCGCCGTGCAGCGCCATGCCGTTGAGCGCCGCGCCCATCCCGTGCTCGCGGACACCCCACGCGAGATTGCGCCCCGGCTTTCCCGGCGCGAAGGTCACCGCGTCCTTGTAGTGGGTGCCGGTGCTTCCGGCGAGGTCGGCGGAACCGCCGGCGAGCTCCGGGACGACGTTGACCAAGGCCTCGAGAACCGCCCCCGAAGCCTGCCGCGTCGCGAGCGGCTTGCCGCTGGGAAACGTCGGCAGCACGTGCTCCCAGTCGACCGCGAGCTTGCCGGCCAGCGCGGCGTCGAACTGCGCGGCGAGCTCGCCCTGCTCGCTACGATACCTCGCGAATCGGGTTTCCCACTCCGCGCGCAACTGCTGGCCCCGCGCGATCCACTGCGCGGTTGCCGCGGACACCTCCTGCGGCACCACGAAGTGCTGATCGGGATCCCAACCCAGGATCTCCTTGGTCTTGCGCACCTCGTCTTCGCCCAGCGCCTCGCCGTGGGCCTTGGGCGTATTCTGCCTGGTTGGAGCGGGATAGCCGATGATGGTTCGCAGGACGATCAGCGTGGGACGCTCGGTCTCGGACTCGGCGCTCTGGTACGCCGCCTCGATCGCGTCGAGGTCGTTGCCGTCATCCACATGGAGCACGTGCCAGCCGTAGGCTGCGAACCGTGCGCCGACGTCTTCGGTAAAGGTCAGGGTGGTGTGGCCGTCGATCGAGATGTCGTTGTCGTCGTAGACCACCGTCAGCTTGCCCAGTCGCAAGTGACCCGCCAGCGAGGCGACCTCGTGCGAGACGCCTTCCATCATGTCGCCATCGCTCGCGAACACCCAGATGCGATGGTTGACGATCTGGTGTCCCGGACGATTGAACCGGGCGCCGACCAACGCCTCGGCGATCGCCATGCCGACGGCGTTGCCGATACCCTGGCCCAGCGGACCGGTGGTGGTTTCGACGCCTGGAGTGTGCCCGTGCTCGGGATGGCCCGGCGTTTTGGACCCCCACTGACGGAATTGCTCGATGTCCTCGAGGGAGAGGTCATAGCCGGTGAGGTGCAGCAAGCTGTAGAGCAGCATGGAGGCGTGACCGCAGGAGAGCACGAAGCGATCGCGGTCCGCCCAGTCGGGTTGGCGCGGGTCATGCTTCAGGTGACGAGTCCAGAGCAGCCATGCGGCCGGAGCGAGGGCCATCGGGGTGCCGGGATGACCGTTTCCAGCCTGCTGTACGGCATCCATCGCCAGCACGCGAATGGTGTTGATGCAGCGCCAGGTCAGCTCCAACTCGGCCTTGGACAGTCGAGCCTCAGCTAGCGGGGGGCGCTTCGCTTCGACCGTCAGGGCGGACTCCTTGAACGCGGTGTTCGATTATAAGGGACGCTCGAGAGAGGCGGCAGAGGGGCAAACCCGATTAGATTTCCCCGCCGTGCCACGTAAGCCTCGTAAACGACCTTCGCGTTCCCCTTCCATTTCCAGCTCCAAGACCCTGCGCCGCTCGGGCGGCCGGTCGTACCAGGCGCACCGCGACTGGCTGCTCGCGCAGCACGGTCCCGTCTGCGCGTACTGCGGGGTGACCACCAGTCCAGAGACGATCACCCTGGACCACGTGCGTCCGCGCAAGGGCCAGACCGCCTATGACCGGCCCGACAACCTGGTGCTCGCCTGTGCCGCCTGTAATGCCGCCAAGGCCGACATGCCGTTCCTCGCCTTCCTGCTGGCGCGGCGCAGCCGCGGCGTCTATCTGCTGCATTACGGCGAGCATCTTTCCGAGGGAATCAAGGAAATCGTGCGGCAGGTGACCGAGCGCCCTCTGCTGCCTCCCGACTAGCCCGAGAGCGCCTCCGTCACAATTCGCGCCTGCTCGATTGCGTGGGCGGCGGCGTATCCCTCGGCGGGACTCGCCCGGTCGGGGCGCCCGACGTAGCGCAGCCCGGGAACCGCCTCGATCAGGCGCGGAGCCACATAGAACCAGGCCCCCATGTTGCGGGGCTCTTCCTGGGTCCAGATGACTTGTTTCGCGTTGGGATACCTCGCCAGCACCGTGCGAATCGCATCGAGCGGGAAAGTGTGCAGCCCTTCGACCCGCACCAGGGCGGGCCGCCGGGCCAGCTTGTCGGCTTCGGGCAGCAGGTCGTAATAAAGCTTGCCGCTGCAGAGGATCACGCGCGGGACCGCCGCCGGATTCGCGTGGATCGCGGGATGCGGATCGTCCAGCACCGGCCGGAACGTTCCGGTAGTCAGGTCTTCGAGGCGCGAGCTCGCCAGCGGCAGCCGCAACAAGCTCTTCGGAGTGAAGATCACCAGCGGCCGGAGCCGGCTGCGCCGCGCCTGGCGCCGGAGCAGGTGGAAGTACTGGGCCGGTGTCGTGCAGTTGGCTACCCGGACGTTGCCCTCGGCGGCGAGCTGCAGGAAGCGCTCGACCCTCGCGCTGGAATGCTCGGGTCCGCCGCCCTCGTACCCGTGGGGCAGCAGGAGCGTGAGCCGATTGGAGACGCCCCACTTCGAGAGCCCGGCCGCGATGAATTGATCGATGATGACCTGGGCGCCGTTGATGAAATCGCCGTACTGGGCTTCCCAGAGCACCAGCGATTCCACCGCCGCCGTGGCATAGCCGTATTCGAAGCCGAGCGTGGCGAGCTCGGAGAGCGGACTGTTGTAGACCTCGCACACGGCAAGCGCGCCGGGCAGGTGCTGGATAGGAGCGTAGGTGGCACCGTTCTCCGCATCGTGGAGCACCAGGTGGCGGTGGCTGAAAGTCCCGCGTTCGCTATCCTGACCGGTAAGCCGGATGGGCACGCCCTCGGTGAGGAGAGAAGCCAGCGCCAGGGCTTCCGCATGACCCCAGTCGATGCCGCCGTCCGCCCCCAAAGCCCGGCGGCGGCGCTCCAGCTGGCGCTTGAGCTTCGGGTTGACGGTGAATCCCTCGGGCACCGCGAGCAGCTGCTCATTGAGCGCCGTGAGCTGTTGTGCCGGAACCGCCGTCTCCACCACCTCGCTGGCGACCGGGCGCGCCGGTAGCGCCGGCGTCGGTGAGGCCTTCGCCGCCGTCGCGCGAAATCCTTGCTGCAGCTCGATCAGCTTCTGATACGCCGCGTCATAGCGAGCCCCGGCGTCCTCCGCGGGGATCACGCCCGCCGCGGTCAGGGCGGCGGTGTACTGCTCCCGTGCCGAGGGATGGTTCTTGATGCGCTCATACATGAGCGGCTGAGTGTACGCCGGCTCGTCGCCTTCGTTGTGCCCCCAGCGCCGGTAGCCCACCAGATCGATCAGTACGTCGCGGCTGAATTGGCGCCGGAAGTCCATGGCCAGGCGCACCGCGGCGAGGCAGGCCTCGGCGTCGTCCGCGTTGACGTGGATGATGGGGATGTCGAAGCCTTTGGCCAGGTCGCTGGCGTGGCGCGTGGAGCGCGCATCCGACATATCGGTGGTGAAGCCGACCTGGTTGTTGGTGATCAGGTGAACCGTACCGCCGACCCTGTAGCCGCGCAGCGCGTTCAGGTTCAGTGTCTCCGCCACCACACCCTGTCCCGCGAAGGCAGCGTCGCCATGGATCACCACCGGCAGCGCGACCGAGGGGTCATGGTGAGCTTCGCGGCCGCGGCGCTGGGTCTGGCGCGCGCGCGCGCTGCCATCGACCACCGGGCCGACGAATTCGAGATGGCTCGGGTTATGGGCCAGCGCCACGGTGACGGACTTGCCGGAGCGGGTCAGGTAGGCGCCTTCCGCTCCGTGGTGGTACTTCACGTCGCCGGTGCCGTCCTCCAGCTCGCCGCTGTCTCCTTCGAGCTTCTTGCCGCCCTCGAATTCCGCGAAGATCGTGACGTAGGGCCGTCCCACGTTGTGCACCAGGACGTTGAGTCGGCCGCGATGTGCCATGCCGACCACCACCTCGCGGGCCCCATCAGCGGCGGCGAGCTCGAGGACCAGGTCCAGCATCGGGACGAGCAGGTCGACGCCCTCGATCGAGAAGCGCTTCTGCCCGAGGTAAGCCTTGTGCAGGAAGCGCTCGAACGCCTCGACGGCGATGAGCCGGTCGAGCAGCGCCAGCCTGGCTTCCTGACTGAGCGGACTCCGGTGCGCGCCCGACTCGATCTGCTGGCGCAGCCACATGCGCTGGCGGTGGTCGCTGACGTGCTCCACTTCGTAGGCCAGGGTGCCGCAGTAGGTCGCCTGAAGGTTGGGCAGGGCTTCGGCGAGCGTGACGCCGGGAACCGCGACGCGTAACACGCTCGCGGGGATGGCGGCCATGGCCTCGGCCGTGAGCCCCAGCGGCCCCGGGTCGAGGGAGGGATCCCCGAGCGGCTCGGTACCCAGCGGGTCCAGCGTGGCGGCGAGATGCCCGTGGGTCCGGTACGCCTTGATGAGCGCCATCCCGGCGGCGACGGCTTCGAGGTCGGTCGGTGTGGCGGTGCGCCTGTGCGGCTGTGCGGCGCTGGTGCTTTGCGGGGGAGGCGAGGGCCGGCCGGCCGGCCCCACTGCCGCGCTGCCAGCCAGGCCGAACGCCGCGAAGATGCCCTCGTAGAATCCCTCGCCGCCGGCGAGCAGCTGCTCGACCGTCCGCAGGAATTCACCCGACTCCGCTCCCTGAATAACCCGGTGATCGTACGTGCTGGTGAGCGTCATCACCTTGGACACGCCCAGCTGGCCGATCGTCTCGGCGCTGCTGGTGGAGAATTCCGGCGGATAACCGATGGCGCCGACCGCGATGATGCTGCCCTGGTTCGCCAGCAGCCGCGGCACCGACGCGACGGTACCGAGCCCGCCAGGGTTGGTGAGCGTCATGGCGGCGCCGGCATAGTCGTCGGGCAACAGCTTGTTGTTGCGCGCCCGCTCGACCAGCGAATCGTAGGCCGCGTGAAATTCGGCGTAGCCCAGCTGTTCGGCGTGCTTGAGCACTGGCACGACCAGCGAGCGGGCGCCCTTGCGCTCCACGTCAACCGCCAGGCCCAGATTGATGCTGTCCGGTGTCACGCGATGCGGGGTCCCGTCCACCATCGCAAAGCTCTCCACCATCACCGGATGGCGCTTGGCCGCCTGCACCAGCGCCCACGCGATGAAGTGGGTGAAGGAGGCCTTCTCCGAGCGCCCCGCCTGTTTGAGAGCGCCGTTGAAGCGGGTCCGCGCCGCTTCGAGCGAGGCCACCGCAATTTCCCGGAAAGTGGTGGCGGTCGGCACCGAGAGACTCTCGGTCATGTTCTGCGCCAGCCGCGCGGCGGGACCCTTCAACGGGGCGCTGCGGCTGTGGCGCGGTACGGCGGTGGCTGAGACCGCTGGTTCCAGCCGTTTTTCTGCGGTGGGGACTTCGCTGCCGTTCCCGCCGTTTCCGGCGCCGAGGCTCGGCGCCACGCCGACCCGTCCCCCTTCAAAGAGCCGGCGCCATTCCGGGGAAACGGAGCTCGGATCCCTGAGGAACTGCTCGTAAAGCGCCTGGGCGAACCCGGCGTTGGCGGTTTCGAAGACGTTCGGATCGCTGGACGGCATCACGGAAAAGATAATCTCCGATTGACACTCCGGTTTGCCGACGGATAGCTTGTGCGCCGTGACGACACTCAGTGATTTTCTCGCCGAATCGGACGTGGTGCTCGAGCTCCAGGGCGCGACCAAAGACAGCGTGCTCGCCGAGCTGGTGGCGCAGCTTGGAGTCGGGCCGGAGAATCAGAGCCTCCTGCTCCGGATTCTGCAGCGGCGCGAGAGCCTCGGCTCGACCGGGATCGGCCGGGGCGTCGCCATACCGCATTGTCGGACCCAGCTCGTCAATCGGCTGCGCGTCGTGTTCGGACGGCGGCTCGGAGGGATTCCGTGGGATGCTGTCGACGGGCAGCCCGTGAGCTACATTTTCCTGCTTGCCGCCCCGCCGATCGAAGTCTCCAACGACTATTTGCCCGTGCTGGGCCGGATCGCCGAGCTGGTGAAAGAGCCCAGCGTTCCCGAGCGGTTGGCCCAGGTCAAGGATCCCGCCGAGTTCCGCGCGCTGCTCACCGAGCGGCGCGTCTAACTCCTGCGCTGCTCAGAGCGGCTCCTCAAGCAGCGCCCGAACCGCTTCCCCGGCCGCCGCGCCGTGATCCCGGGTTTCCCTGTCGAGGTGAATGCGGCGTTCCATCACGTCCGCCACCGTGCAGGCAAACTCCCGCTGCCGCGCGAAGACCACCTGAGCCGCGATGGCGGGATGTTCCGGGTGCAATGCCGCGCGCAGCGCCGGTCGCTGCCGGCACAACCCGAAGAGCGCCGGTGTTTCCGCGCCGTATTGCTTGAGCAGGTGAGAGACCGTCGCTTCCGAGAGCCCCAGCTCGATGCCCTGAGGACGAAACCCCTCGGTCACGGCGGCCTCGCCACCCGGCAACGGCGTGGTTCGGCTGAGAATCCGGCCGTCGGCGCGGCGTTCCCTCAGCTCGCGAACCGCCCGGTCCACGGTATCCCGAGCCATGACGCGGAACGTGGTGAGCTTGCCCCCCGCAATCGTCAGCATGCCCCGGCGGCCTTTGACGATGTGATGTTCCCGGGGAACCTGCGCGGGTGATCTGGCCGGATCGGTCGCGAAGAGCGGGCGTAGCCCGGCCCAGCTGGCGATGACGTCTTCCTGGGTGAGCCGCGCTCCGGGATACATCGCATTGGCGGACCGCAGCAGATACACCAGATCGCTGTTATCGACGCTGACCAACTCGGGATCGCCCGCCGCATCGGTGTCGGTGGTGCCGATGTAGGTCCACCGTTCCCAGGGCAGGATGAACATCACCCGGCGATCGAGCGGGCTCGTAAAAATGATCGCGTGGCGATTGCCCACCCGCGCCTGTGGCACCACGACGTGGCTGCCCTTGGTGAGTCGGAGCAGCGGCCGGGCCTCCGGGTCTTCGAGCCGCCGGATCGCGTCACTCCAGGGCCCGGCGGCATTGATCACCACGCGAGCGCGATGCTCGGCCTCTGCTCCGCTCACGTCGTCGCGCAGGCGCGCCCCCACCAGCCGGTTGCCCTCGCTCAGCAGCGCCGTGACCCTCGTGTAGTTGGCTGCCCTTGCGCCGGCTTCGGTGGCGGCGCGAACCACCGCGAGGGTCAGACGGGCATCGTCGCACTGGGCGTCATAGTACAGCGCGCCGCCGGTCAATCCCGGCTCGCGCAGCAACGGCTCCATTTCGAGCAGGGCTCGCTTGCCCAGCGTCTGGTGGCGGCGCACATTACCCCACCCGGCCAGAAGGTCGTAGACGGTCAGGCCAAGTCGTGCCTTCCAGCCGGGAACGCGATCGCCCTGGAAGAATGGCAGCACGAAGGGAAGCGGCCGGACGAGATGGGGAGCGAGGCGTCGGAGCACGGCCCGCTCCCTTACCGCTTCCAGTACCAGGTGCACCTGGCCGTGCTCGAGATAACGCAGTCCACCGTGAATCAGCCTGCTGGAGCGGGAGCTGGTGCCGGATCCGAAGTCGCGGGCCTCGACCAGGACGACGCGGAGTCCCCGCAGTGCCGCGTCGCGGGCGATACCGGCTCCCGTGATCCCACCACCGATGACCAGCAGATCGGAGTGGTCAGTGCCGAGTTCCGCCAGCGTCGCGCGAACCGAAGGAGCCATGTGCTAGGAGTTTACTCGGACTCGTCCGACGCCACCGAGATCGAACGGCCCAGCAGCTGGTTTGCCTGGCACGCCTATCGGATCAGACCGGGCAGCACGGTGCTCGATCTCGCTTGTGGCAGCGGACGCCATGCTCTCGCGGCAGCCGCCCTGGGCGCCGAGGTAACCGCGGTCGACAAGGACGCGGCCAGCCTCGACATCGGCCGTAACGAAGCCAAAGTCCGTGGGCTCGAGGTGACCTGGGCGCGAGTCGACCTCGAGAGCGATTGGCCCGACCTCGGGCGCTTCGATGCCGTATTGGTGTTCAACTATCTCGATCGTACCCGGATGCCGAAGATCATCGCCACCGTGGCCCCCGGAGGCTTGCTGCTTGCCGAGACCTTCCTCGAAGCACAAAAGGGTTTCGGGTGGGGTCCTTCCAACGATGCCCACCTGCTGCGCTCCGGTGAGCTCAATACCCTGGTGCAGCCGCTCGTGGTGATCCATGGCCGGGAAGTGATTGAGGCGGTGGACAGTGCCCGCTGGAGCGCGATGGCGAGCGTGCTGGCTCAACGAAAGTAAGAGGTGACGGGTGAGTGGAGAGAGACCCGTCGTTGTTGCGGGGTTGCGCACGCCCTTCGCCAGGAGCGGCACGGTCTTCCAGGACGTTCCGGCCGTCGAGCTGGCCCGTCAGGCAGCCCGGGAACTGCTCTATCGTGCGAATCTTCCGGGCAAGGAGGTTGACGAAGTCATTTTTGGACAGGTCGTCCCGTCGGTGCTGGTCCCCAACGTGGCACGCGAGGTCTCCCTGCTGCCACAGTTCCCCAAAACGATCCCCGCCTATACGGTGAACCGCGCGTGCGCCTCGGCCGGCCAGGCGATCACCAATGCCCATGATCAGATCCTGCTCGGTCACGCCGCGGTCGTACTCGCCGGGGGTGTCGAGTCGCTGTCGGACATTCCCATCCTGCATTCGCGCCGGATGAGCCGAACGCTGGTCGCTGCCGGTAAGGCCAAATCTCTCGGCCAGCGGCTCCGGCTGTTCGCGTCGCTGCGTCCGCGCGATCTGGCTCCAGTGGCTCCCGCGATCGCGGAGCCCTCCACCGGTCAGTCGATGGGGCAATCGGCGGAGAAGATGGCCAAGGAAAACGCCATCTCGCGAGAGGCCCAGGATCGCTACGCCCTGCAGAGCCACCAGCGCGCCGCGGCCGGCACCGCCGACGGGAGGCTTATCGCGGAGATCGCTCCCTGGTTCGGCGGCCCAGCCATGGATCAGGTCGTGAGCACCGACAACGGCATCCGCACCGACACGAGCCTGGAGGCGCTCGCTCAGCTGCGACCGGTCTTCGACCCCCGCTACGGCTCGGTGACCGCGGGCAACTCTTCACCGCTCACCGATGGGGCGGCCGCCGTGATTCTCATGGCGGAGTCGAAGGCCCGCGCCCTGGGTTACCGATCCCTCGTCGCGATTCGGAGCTACGCGGTGGCCGCCGTGGACCCCGGCTGGCAACTGCTCATGGGTCCCGCGTATGCCGTGCCCACCGCGCTCGATCGTGCCGGGATTACCTGGCGCGAGCTCGGCCTGGTGGAGATCCACGAAGCCTTTGCGGCGCAGGTCCTCTCCAATGTCCAGGCCTGGGCCTCGCCCGAGTGGGCCGCCCGACTGGGACGACGGGAGCCGGTCGGCGAGGTCGATTGGGAACGCACCAATGTGATGGGAGGCTCCATCGCGATCGGACACCCCTTTGGCGCCACTGGGGCGCGACTCGTGACGACGCTCGCCAATGAAATGGCGCGGCGCGGCGTGCAGTTCGGGCTGGTCTCGATCTGTGCGCAGGGGGGAATGGGGCTCGCGATGGTCCTGGAGCACCTCCAGTGAATGCGTTCAGCCTGAGCGCCAGCGAGGGGATCGCACTACTCACTCTCGACATTCCAGGGGAACCCGTCAACGTGCTGGGCAGCTCGGTGCTCGGCGAATTCGAGGGGCTGCTCGCTCAGATCGAATCCGACGCCTCGCTGCGAGCCGTGGTACTCCTCTCTGGCAAGCCGGACACCTTCATCGCCGGCGCCGATATCCACGAATTCACCAGGATCACGAGCGCCGAGCAGGGAGAGGCGCTGGCGCGGAGCGGCCAGGAGCTGCTCAACCGATTGGCTCGCCTTCCTAAGCCGATCGTCGTCGGGATTCACGGCGCGTGCGTGGGGCTCGGCTGTGAGCTGGCGCTGACCTGTGCCTGGCGGGTCGCCACGGACTCTCCCAACACCGTGATCGGTTTGCCCGAAGTCCAGATCGGCATTCTGCCCGGCGCGGGCGGTTGCCAGCGGCTGCGACTGATCGGGGTGCGGGCCGCCCTGGACCTCATCCTCACCGGCAAGACCGAACGTGCGGCGAAGGCATTCAAGCTGGGCCTGGTGGACGAGCTGGTGCCGCCGAGCATCCTGCGCCGGACCGCACTCGCCGCGGCGGCTCGCCTGGCACAGTCGGGCGCGCCGCGGCGGGCTGCGCGGGGAGGCTGGCTGCTCGAGCATAACCCGCTGGGCCGGGCGCTGGTGTATCGCCGGGCACGCCAGCAGCTGCTCCAGAAGACGGGCGGGAACTATCCCGCCCCGCTCGCCGCCCTCGCCGCGGTGCGCACCGGTCTGGAACGCGGAACGGCGGCGGGGCTGCGCCAGGAGGCGCGGGCCTTCGGCGAGCTCGCGGTGGGGGAAGTGTCGCGCAACCTCGTACGCATCTTCTTCGCGAGCAACGCGCTCAAGAAGGACGACGGCGTTCCTCCCGGCAGTGCCAACCCGGCGCCGGTGCAGCGGCTCGGCATCGTGGGATCGGGCTTCATGGGTGCGGGCATTGCGGGGACGGCGGTGGCGCAGGCCGAGGTCGAGGTCCGGCTCAAGGATGCGGAGCTCGCGCGGGTCGGCCGGGGGCTCAAGGCGGCGACCGACCTCGTGGGCGGACAGCTCACTCGCCGCCGGATTACGCGTTTCGAATTCGCCCGGAAGGCGGCGCTGCTCACCGGCTCCGCGGACTGGCGGGGCTTCGAAGGCGTCGACCTCGTCATCGAAGCGGTGTTCGAAGACCTCGCGGTCAAGCGCGGGGTGATGGCCGAAGCGGAAGCCGTGCTGCGACCCGACGCCGTGTTAGCCAGCAATACCTCGACCATTCCGATCGCCAGCATCGCCCAGGGCTCGCGGCACCCCGAGCGCATCCTCGGCATGCACTTCTTTTCGCCGGTTGACCGGATGCCGCTGCTGGAAGTAATCCCGACCCCCGCGACGAGCTCCGGCGCGATCGCCAGCGCCGTTCGCTTCGGCCGGCGGATGGGCAAGACCGCCATCGTCGTCGCCGACCGGCCCGGCTTCTGGGTCAACCGGATCCTGTCCCCTTATTTGAATGAAGCCGGGTTGTTGCTCATGGAGGGCGCGCCGATCGAGCTGATCGATGCCGCGATGACCCGATTCGGGTTTCCGGTCGGTCCCATCGCCCTGCTCGACGAAGTGGGAATCGATGTCGCCCTCAAGGCGAGTGTCGTGATGCACACGGCATTTGGCGAACGCATGCAGCCGGGACCCGGTGTGCCGAAGATGGTGGAAGCCGGAAGACTCGGCCGCAAAGCAGGCAAGGGCTTCTATCACTATCACGCCGGCCACAAGACCGACCCTGATGCCGAGGTGTACAGAGTCCTCGGAGTGACCCCGCTGGCTGCGATCGATCCGCAACAGCTGGAGCAGCGACTCGTCTATATCCTGCTCAATGAAGCGGCCCTCGCCATGTCAGAGGACGTGGTGCGCTCACCCCGCGACGGTGACCTTGGCGCCGTGTACGGCATTGGCTATCCGCCCTTCCGCGGCGGACCACTGCGCTACATCGATACCTTGGGCGCAGGAAAGGTCGTGCGAACTCTCGAAGCGCTCGCCACCGCGCATGGTCCGCGCTTCACCCCAGCCCCGTTGCTGCTCGAGATGGCGAACGGCGGTAGGTTTTACTCCCAGTAGCTCGAAGTGGCTGTTCATTTTTGGGACTGGGACGTCCCAGCCTCGAACAATTCCGCTGGTGTACTTGATGTCCATATCTTTTCCCGACAATAACTTACGGTAGGCCAAGCTGCGGCATGCATCTTCCCTGACTGACCTCCCATGGATATAAAGCGCGAACAGAAGAAGAACTACAAGAAATTTGTCTTCATCGGCCTGGGAACCGCCGGGCTGGTTGCTGTCACCATTGCGCTGATGAGCCTGCGGCCCGCCGCCCCCACCGTGGACGGCGGCGTGATCTACACGGATACCGTGAAGCGTGGGGAGATGGTGCTTGAGGTGCGCGGCCCCGGAACCCTGATCCCCGAAGACACCCGATTCATCACCGCCGTCACGGCGGGACGGGTCGAGAAGATCAACATTCTGCCGAGTGCCAACCCGGTCAATCCGAACGATGTCATTCTGGAGCTGAGCAATCCCGACGTCGAGATCCAGACGCTGAACGCCGACCGCCAGCTCACCGACGCGCAATCCCAGCTGGTGCAGCTGCGCACCAATCTCAACACCAGTCGCCTCGCCCAGGCCTCTACCGTCGCCGATCTCAAATCGCAGTATCTGGATGCCAAGCGCCGGGCGGATGCGGGCGCCGAGCTGCTCAAGCAGGGTCTCATTATCCCCCTGGACCAGAAGCAGGCCCAGGACCGGGCTGACGCCCTCGCGGAGCGGGTCAAAGTCGAGGAGGAGCGGTTGAAGCTCCTCACCTCGACCATCGACGAGCAGATCAAGGTGCAGGAGGAGCAGGTTGGCCGGCTGCGTTCGATCGCGCAATTCCAGCACGGTCTCAGGGCGGCGATGGTGGTGCGGGCCGGGGCCCATGGCCTGTTGCGGGAAGTCCCGCTGCAGAGCGGGCAATACGCCTTGGCCGGAACGACACTGGCGCGCATCGACCCCCTCCCGCTTCGCCTCAAGGCCGTCCTGCGCGTCCCGGAGAACCAGGCCAAGGACATCGCCATCGGGCAGAAGGCGGCGATCGACACACGCAACGGAATCGCGCCGGGGCATGTCAGTCGTATTGATCCGGCGTCGACGGCGGGAACGGTCACGGTGGACGTGGCCCTCGAGGGGACGCCTCCCGCGGGGGCGCGCTCCGATTTGAGCGTGGATGGGGTGATCGAAGTCGCCAGGCTCAAGAACGTGCTCTACACGGGTCGTCCGGCCTACGGCCAGCAGGATGCGACGATCGGAGTGTTCAAGCTCGTGGAAGGTGGCCGTTACGCCCAGAGGGTCAGCGTGCGGCTGGGCCGGACCTCAGTGACCAATGTCGAGATCAAGGACGGACTCTCCCCCGGCGACATCGTGATTCTGTCCGACATGTCGCGGTGGGACAATGTGGACCGAG
>CAYNNS010000060.1:0-4280 GCA_964398345.1 uncultured Gemmatimonas sp.
GCACGTGGTCGCCCTCGGGTGCGGGTGCGGGTGGCAGGGCGAGGGCCAACAGGTAGCCGAGGGGATGCGCGCCTTTGGCCGCGAGATCGGAAAGATTTACGCGCAGCGCCTTCCTCGCGATCAGCGCCGGATCGTCGCCGGGCAGAGTATGGACGCCGACCACGACCGCGTCGGTCTTGAGCACGAGGCGCCGTCCCGCCCGCGGTTGCAGCCAAGCGAGATCATCCTTGAGGCCGAACGAGCCCGGATGGGTGGCGAAGGGAGAACTCAATTGCCGCGTAGCTGCCTGTTCCTGCTCTGCGCCACCGCGAAGCTGGCGGCCCAGGCCCCGGCGCACCCTGACTTCGTCGCGCGGGTGGATTCGCTCGCGAACGCCGCGCTCAAAAGCCTCCCCACCGCGAGCATCGCCATCGCCGTGGTGCACGGCTCCGATACGCTGCTCATGCGCGGCTACGGGATGGCGGACCTCGGCGCCAAGCGGCCGGCGACGGCGAACACGGTCTACGAGATCGGCTCGCTCACCAAGCAGTTCACCGCGACCGCGATCATGCGGCTGGTGGAGCAGGGCAAGCTCAAGCTCGACGATACAATCTCCAAGTACCTCGCGTTCCCGCTCCAGGGGCACGCGGTCACCATCCGAAATCTGCTGACCCATACCTCGGGCATCCACAACTACACCGCCAAGGCGGAGTGGCGGCCGCACTGGGCCGAAGACCTTTCGCCCGACAGCATCGTCGGCTTCGTCGCGCGCGACACGTTCGACTTCGCGCCCGGCACCCGCATGCGCTACAGCAACACCGGCTACATGCTGCTCGGCATGATCATCGAGAAGGTGACCGGGAAACCTTACGCCGAGGTACTGGAGCAGGAGATCTTCAAGACGCTCGGGCTCAAGCGCACCGGCTACTGCGCGCAGCATCCGACCGACCCCGACGTCGCCAAGGGATACAGCGCGAACAAGGGTGACCTGGTGCCCGCCACCTATCTCAGCATGACGCATCCCTTCGCCGCCGGCGCGATCTGCTCGACGGCGTCGGACCTGGCGCGCTGGGAGCTGCTGTTTCACACGGGGAAGGTGGTGAGCCCGGCATCATACGCGCTGATGACGGCGCCCACGGCGCTCAGCGACGGGCAGCGCTCGAACTACGGCTTCGGCATCTCGATCCTGAACATGGAGCTGGACAAGCTGGGCTCGCGGCGGGCGCTGGCGCACAGCGGCGGGATCCCCGGGTTCCTCACGAACCAGGTCTACGTGCCGGAGGATTCGCTCCTGGTGATCGTGCTGACCAACACCGACGCAAAGGGGCCCGAGCTTTTCGCGGCCGACATAGTGATGGCGGCGCTGACCCTGGTGCTCGCCAAGCACTGATCTTCGGCTTGCTCCTATCGAGTGCCCGGCCCCCAGTCGTCTCTGTCTTCCTCGTCGATCGATTGCGCTCCGCGCGCATCCTTCACATCGCGCTCGGCCTCTTCCAATTCTTCGTAGTCGATCGGCGTCGTCACGTCGTCTTCGGGTTCGGGCGTTGCACGACGGGGCTTGGGCCAGAAGAACCAGAGCAAGAGCGCGGCGATGACTACGGGAAGCAGCCAGGTCAGCATGACTTAGGCGGCGGCGACCGCCTCCCGGATCATCGTGGGTGGCCGTTCCAGGCCGAAGTTGCGATCAGCTCGCTCACGATGCTCTCGCTGCTCCGCTCCGCCGCCTCGGCCGAGAAGTTGGTGACGATCCGGTGCCGGAGTACCGCGGGCGCCACCGTCTTCACGTCATCCAGGTCCGCCATGGGACGGCCGTCCATCGCCGCGCGCGCCTTGGCGCCGAGCACCAGGTACTGCGAGGCGCGCGGGCCCGCGCCCCACTCGACGTACTCCTTGATGAACGCCGGCGCTTCGCCGTCACCGGGTCGGGTCATCCGCGCCAGCGTCACCGCCGAGCGAATCAGCCCCTTCGACACCGGAATCCTCCGCACCAATTGCTGCAGGCTGTGGATTGCTCGGGAGTCGAGCACCGGCGTGATGCTCGCCGAGGCGCTGCCGGTGGTGCGCTCCACCACCTGCTCCTCTTCTTCGCGCGAGGGATAACCCACCCTGAGCTCCAGCATGAAGCGATCGAGCTGCGCCTCGGGCAGCGGATAGGTGCCCTCCTGCTCGATCGGGTTCTGGGTCGCCAGCACGAAGAACGGATCGGGCAGGGAATAGGTCTTGCCCGCCGCGGTCACCTGGTGCTCCTGCATCGCCTGCAACAAGGCCGCCTGGGTCTTGGGCGGGGTGCGGTTGATCTCGTCGGCCAGCAGGACGTTGGCGAACACCGGCCCGTGCACGAAGCGGAAGGCCCGCTTGCCCGTCGCCGGGTCCTCTTCGACCAGCTCGGTGCCGGTGATGTCGCCCGGCATCAGGTCGGGGGTGAATTGCACCCGGTTGAAGCTCAGCTCCAGCGCCTCGGCGATCGTGGAGACCAGCAGGGTCTTGGCGAGCCCCGGGACTCCGATAAGGAGGGAATGGCCGCCCGCGAGGAGGGCGGTGAGCACGCCATCCACTACGGCCTCCTGGCCCACGATGCGCTGGGAGACCTGCTTGCGCAGGCTGGTGACGGCGGAGGCGAGCTGCTCGAGCTGGGTGACGTCGGTGTCAGGCAAGGGAGTTAGTCGATTAGGCGATTGGTCGATTAGGCGATCAGGAAGGGAGATTAGCCTCCCGGAGAGCATTGGGGTAGGAGCTAGGGTCTGCCCGCCGGCGTGGTGCCGATGGGTCCAGTCGCGCGCGCGCCGAGCGCCCGGGTGGCCACCGAGTCGCCCTCCTTCAAGCTGCCCTTGAGGAACCCCGAGATCTCGGTGAAGGCATGGTCGGTGATGCCGAGCTTGACCTGTACCGGCTCGATGTCGCCCGCGCTGAGCTTCCAGGCCACCGCGCTTTCGGCGGGCTTTCCGGCCTCGCGCGGTCCGGCGTCCTCGATGCCGAACTTGCGATAGAGCCCCCGGATCTGGTCGGGCGGCAGCGGCGGGCGGAAGCGCAGCGCCGCGTTGGGCAGCATGGTGACGTGCTCGGCGGTCGCGACCGGCACCGTGAGGTACGCGGTCATCCCGGGAAAGAGCTTGAGCTCCGGGTTAGCGAACTCCACGATGGCGTCGTAGGTCACCACGTTCTGGACCAGCGTCGGGCTCATGCGCACCTGGCTGACCACACCCTTGAAGGTCTGGCCGGGGAAGGCGTCGACCTTGAAGCTCACCGCCTGCGCCAGCCGGATCCGTCCCACGTCCGACTCATCGATCTTGGCGTAGAGCTGCATCTTCCGGAGATCCTGCGCGATGCTGAAGATGACGGGCGCCTGCAGCGACGGGCGACCGGTTCGTCCCACGTCCAATTTGCCGGCGATCAGGATGCCGTCGATCGGAGAGCGGATGACGGGGTGCTCGAGGTTGGTCTGCGCGACGGAAGCCGCCGCTTCCCGCTGGCTCACCTGGGCTTTGGCCTGCGCCACGCCCGCCGCGGCCATCCCCGCCTCGGCCTTCGCCGCTTCATAGGTCGCGGTCGCGAGCTCGACGGCCTGCTGGCTCAGGTCGCCGGTCTTGGCAAGGGTCAGCGAGCGATCGTAGTCCGCCTGCGCCTGCACCACCGCCGCCCGCGCCTTGTCGAGGTTCGCCTCGGCGGCGGTGACGCTGGCCTTGGCGTTCTCGAGATCGGCGCCCGCCTGCAGCCGGATGCCGCGCAGCACCGAGGGCTCGATCAGGGCGATCACGTCACCCTTGTGCACCCTGGAATTGAAATCGGCGTTGAGCTGGGCGATGGTGCCGGAGACCTGCGAGCCGACCTGCACCGTCACGACGGGATTGACCGTCCCGGTCGCTTCCACGACGTCGCGAACGTCGCCGACGCGGATCGGTGCGGCCACGTAGCGAATGGAGCTGCCCCGGCCCCGCGCCGCGTAGGCGGTCAGCGCGAGCAGGAGCACCACTCCGCCGAGCCACAGCAGCCGGTTGCGTTTCGGGTGGTCGCTCATTCGTAGCGCAGTGCGTCGATGGGGTTGAGCCGCGAGGCGCGCCGCGCGGGATAGTAGCCGAACACCACGCCCACCGCGGTCGAGAAGAGCGCCGCCGCGAGCACGCCGAGCGGGGAGATCTGCATCGGCCAGGAGAGCATGCGGCCGATCACCAGAATAGCTAACACGCCGAGCAGCATCCCCATGGTGCCGCCGCCGAGGCTCAGCATCACGGCTTCGCCGAGGAACTAGAGCTGGATGGCGAGACGGGTGGCTCCGACGGCGGCGCGAACGCCGATCTCGCGGG
>CAYNNS010000060.1:4290-14029 GCA_964398345.1 uncultured Gemmatimonas sp.
AGCATGACGTTCATCACGCCGATGCCGCCGACCAGCAGCGAGATCGAAGCGATCGCGAGCAGCAGGGTGGTGAGGGTCCGGCTGGAATCGAGCTGGGCCTGGATCACGTCTTCCGGGTTCCGGATGTTGAAGTCGTCTCCCTGATCGGCGCGCAGGTGATGGCGCTCGCGCAGCAGTACCGCGACCTGCTCGCCCGCGGCCTTGACCTGGTCGGGGGACACCGCGGAGCAGAGCACGTCGTCGAGCCAGTCGGCGCCCTTGAGCTTCTTCATCGCGGTGGTGTAGGGCAGGATGATGGTGTTGTCCTGGTCCTGGCCCGACGCGGAAACGCCCTTGGGCGCGAGCACCGCGACGACGGTGCAGGGCAGACCCTTGATCCGGAGCACCTTGCCGACGGGCTCTTCTGCGCCGAAGAGCTGGGTCTGAACGGTGCGGCCGATGACGCAGACGTTGGCGGCGCGGTCGAGATCGTCCTGGGTGAAGAAGGCGCCCTGGTCCAGCTCCCAGCGCTTGATGTCGAAGTACTCCGGCGCCACGCCGCGATAGGAGGTAAACCAGTTCTGGTTGCCGTAGACGAGCTGGGCCGAGGCGTCGACGTTGGGCGATACGCTCTTGATGAGGCCGATCTGGTCCTTGATCGCCAGGGCGTCGGCGAGCGTCAGGGTCTTGGTGGCGCGATTGCCGGTCCAGACGCCGTTGACGGCGCGCCCGCCGGCCTCGATCCAGACGAAGTTGTCACCCAGGTTCTGGAGCTGGCGCTCGATCTGGGCCTGGCCCGCCTGCCCGATGGCGACGACGCAGATCACCGCGGCGATGCCGATGGTGATGCCGAGCACGGTGAGGGAGCTGCGGAGCTTGTTGCCCAGCACCCCCCCAACGGCGGTTCCGACGAGCGCCTGGCGATCCATGCCCAATACTACGGCGGGGGCCCGGTGGCTCGTTGCAAATCTCTAGCGTCGCAGCGCATACTGGAGCTTCAGGAGGAGTTGATTAGAGGAGAAAGCCAGGGTGCGCTCGAGCGTCAGTGGGTCGCGCGTCCGCAGGTTGTGATTGTATACCAGGAAGAGATCGCCGGCCGGCAGAAAAGTCCAGCGCAGCCGGGTATTACTGCCGAAGGAGTCGGATTCGCTGTCGTACTGGAGGTAGCTGGTCAGCTGAAGGTCCGGGGACACGTTCAGGCGCAAGCGGGTTCCCAGCAGGTCAGTCACGAAATCGCCTCCGGCCACATGCCCGACGTCGTGCTCGCCGGTGAACTCGACAATGAAGAGCGGCGAAGGCTTCCATGCGCCGGTCACCTCGTACTGGTTGAGCTTGCCGTCGTAAAAGCGCCCGAACCACCAGGTTGCCTGGGCATTGAACTTTCGCTTGGTCGCCAGCCCGGCCTCGAGCCGGAAGCGGAAGAAGTGATAGGCTCCAGGCTGGATCGTCACGCTTTCCGCCACGTCGAAGGGCTCGCTCAGTCGCTCTCCGGTCGGAACGATATTGAACTCGAAACGGTCCCCGCTCTCGAGCCGGCAGTTGATCGGCGCCATGAAGTAACGGTAGCTCTGCCAGCCCCCCGTGAGTCCCGCCACGTAGGTCAGCTCGTTCTCCCAGAAGCATTGCCGGATATGCAGCGGCCCGATCGGGTGGGTTGGTCTCGGCGACCAGACGAAGCCCAGCGCCGCACTATGGGTCCCCGGCCGTGGCACGAATCCGAGCGACGGGTCGAATCCGTCACCGATCCGTTTGTACTGCGCCGAGAGACTCCAGAGGTCGTTCGGATAATTGAGGGTAAGGCCGGCCGCGGTCCGGTCGCCGTGCAGATCCGAACGCCCCATGGCGAGTCCCCAGATCCCGACCTGGAGATTCTTGTCGCCGTGGAAGTGCGACGTCTGGAAGGTGAGATCTGGGCCGGCGAGCCAGCTTCCTGCACGCCCCAACGGGTCGCCCGCCGTGGCGATTATCCCGATGGAGGACTCCCGCAGGACGTTCTGCTTGAGACGGATCACCCCCATCGTTGCCCGGGTAGTCAGGGTGTCGACGTTGCCCGTGTGGATCGCGAGGGCGCCGAAGCTGGTTCCTCCGATCACCCCGTTTACTTTGGCGCCCGCGTCGATGGGCACCTGCTGCTCCTCGAGCAAGCCAATCTTCCGGCTGAAGAACGGGGCCAGCTCCTCCCCCAGCCCCAGCCCGAACCCGAAGATGTCGGAGCCTTCGAGAAAGAAGGTGCGCTTCTCCGGGAAGAAGAGCGGGAAGCGCGTCAGATTGATCCGGCGGGTGTCGACTTCGGTTTCCGCAAAGTCGGTATTCACGGTGAGCGAGGCCAGCGTATTTGCCCCAACCCGCTGGGTCACGTCGAGGCTGCCATGGCTCTGGTTGCGGAAGGAGCTTCCCGAGCTGTCGTGGGCGCCGCCGACGGTCACCGATGGCCGCACGCTCAGCCCCAGGCCGAGTTTGAAACGGGGCAGGTCGGTGAGCCGGCCCGCCACGCTCGTCTGGGTCACTTTGTAGTCGCGCTTGGGGCCGGCCCACCGGTCGGTCTCCAGCAGTCGCTGAATCCTCCGCTGTACGTTGAAGCCCCACTCGGTCAGCCCGGGCCGAAACAGCAGACTCTTGACCGGAATAAGGATCTCGACCGACCATCCGGTCGGGGTGCGGGCAGTCGCCGCTTCCCAGATGGCGTCCCATTCGGCGTTCTCGGTACTCTCGCTGCTGGACTGGGGAGCGATCAGCGCATCGTAGCGAGCCCCGTTCGGATTCACTGCAAAGACGTAGCCCGAACGCCCGGTCAGGTACGGGTCGAGCACGATCTTGAGGTGGTCCTCGCTGTCGAGTGTCGCGTCCCGCTGGCGGGCGAAGCTCACGATCCGCGACGGATCGGGATCGTCAGCGCGAATCCCGATGATGAGCTCGGTTCCGGTCGTGAGTACGCGAATGACGGTGCGCGCGGAAGGGCGCGCGCCTTCCTGGGGTTCGATCTCGGTAAGCTCGGTAGCCGAGTCAGCAGCGTTCCACGCCGCCTCATCAAGCCGCCCGTCGATCCGGATCGGCATTTGGACCCGCGCGATCTTGAGACGCTGGGCGCTGGCAGAGGACGCCAGCGCGAGACCGGCCAACAGGAGCGCGAGGACGCGCAGCGTCAACGCGCCGCGTCGAGTGCCGCTTTGAGCCCGGCCAGCACTTCATTCAACGTTCCATCCGCCCAGAAATGCATGTAGTAGATCCTGGGCTCCTCCCCGATCAGGTGGCTGTGGAGTGCGGTGGCGGTGATTCCGTGGGCGGTGAGCGCGGCAAACAGGGGAGCGACCTTTTCGCCGGGGACCGCAAAGTCCCCGGTAGCCACCGCGCGCGTCGGACTGACCACTTGCAGGTTGACCGGGCTCCCATAGCCGAGCGCGGGGGTGACCACCTTGCCGTGCAGGGTGACCGTACCGGGGACCAGGATGAACGAGAGCTGGGCCACGGCGCCCTGGGCGCGGCCCGAAGCCCCCAGCGTCTTGAACACCAGCGCGGTGTCGATCGTCACCGGCGGCGGAGCGGCGACAGCAACGGGGCGCGGCGTCGCGGTCCGCCCCAGCACCCGGTCCAGTTTGGCGGCCAGATCGAGCGCTCGGCCTTCGCCGTGGAAGTGCACGTAGGTGACCTGCGGCATTCCTCCGGTGATGTGATTGTGAATCGCGCTGACGCCAATGGACTGCTGCGTCAACTCGGCGAGCACCGGCCTGAGCTCGCTCGCGGTGACGACCAGATCGCCCATGGCCACGGCGTTCTCGGGGTCGCCCGCAAAGCCGGCCCAGGCGCCCAGCACCAGCGCGGGTGATACCGTGACATCGCCGAGCTGGAGCGTGAGGTCGCGGCGCGGCAGGTTGTAGCGGTAGTAGCCTCCGGTGGCGACGCCGCCCGCCTTGAGCAGCTTACCGACCGAATCCCACGGGGCCGGTAGCGCCGGCTGGCCCGACGCGGTTCTGGCGCAGAGTAGCGCATACGCACCGAGAGCGAAAAGGCTCCGTTTCATCGCTGTCTCCAACGGGATGGAAGGCCCGGATCAATTTAGGGGACCGGCTCGTAGATTCGCAGCAGGGGATGCCCGCCGATATCCTCGAGCGGGAGATACACGCGGTGGGTGCGTGGGTCGACGGCCACCGTGTGCGCATGAGGCGCCCGCACCTCGCCGGCTGGACGGAGCGTCGTTCCGTCGAGCCAGAAGGCGGTGAGCACCCCGCCTTCCGACGCGACATAGAGCCGGCGCCAGTCGGGATCCCAGGCCAGCACATCGGGGGAGTCCCCGACCCGGTGCTGGCTCGTGACGCGCATGGTCCTGAGATCGAGCACCTGGAGCACGGCATTGCCTTCCGAGCTCACGAATGCCAGGCGATCCACCTCGTCGAGGGTAAAGCCGTGCGGATGATCGGAGCCGGGTAGAGCGTAGCGCTGCACGACCTTTTCGGTCACGGGATCGATGGCGACGAGCTGGTTCCTGGTCTGCACCGCGACGAGGATGCACCGGGAGACCGAGTCATAATGGGTATTCCCCGCCTCACCGCCGAGGGGGATCGTTGTGCGCTTCGACGCGGTGGCGGGGTCGATCACCACGTCCGCCGAGCCGGCCTCGTCCGACACGAAGATCTTGTCGGCCTCCGAAGCAAAGGCGATTCCGTCGGGGAATTGAATCCCGCTAACCCGCGCCGTGATCTTCAGGGTCCGATCGTCGACGATCGCGACGTCGTGGGCTCCGGCCGCCGAGATGTAGACCTGGTGGTGGGACGGTACCGACAGTACGCCGGTCGCGCGCGGGACCTCGCCGATTTCCGCCAGCACATGGTCCTGGTCGAGGTCGAACACGACCGTGCGGCCGGCATTCATGTGATTCAGGTAGAGCCGGCGTGTGGTCGGGTCCACGCTCTGGTAGTCGAAGCGGTTGGCCGGACCCGGAAGCGGAATCTCGCGCAGCAGGGTGAGCCCGGGCCTCGGCGCAATCGTCGTCGCGCGCGTAGCCGGTCGCCACGAGGACGGCGTCAGGGAGCCGCTGCTCGCGGAGCAGGCCGGCGGCGGAGATTGGGTTGGACTGAACCCCGGCGGCAACAGAACGGCGAGCAGGGCGAGAAGGGAGTGTCTCATGGCAGTATCCTAGCAGCCCGCGGCTCCCGCGGGCGCTGGCCGGAGCAGCAACGCCCGGAAGCGCGGCCAGGCTCGGATGGGCACGATGGGTGGATCGCAGCGCAGGTGCAGCTGAAAGTGCAGGTCGGCGCCTGGCTGATAGCGGGTTAGCCAGGCCACGGCTTTCGCCGGCTCGCCCAGCGCGGCGAGGACCCCAGCCACGTACACGGAGGTGTGAAGGCCCAGCGGCTGCGGCGCTGCGAGCGCGGAGTCGACCCGGCGCAGGATCTCCCGTGCCTCGCGCTGCCTGCCGGCTCGGGCCTCGACCAGGGCAGCGCCCGCGAGCGAGTTAATCAGCTCCATGCCGGTGCTCAGGCGCCGCGAGGCGTCGTAGGCCGCTCGCGCGCGATCCCACTGACCCTGTTCCACCGCCACGTCAGCCACCGTCCGGCGTCCCAGGAGATAATTCGGCTCGATCGCGACGGCGCTGTCGGCCCAGAACGCCGCGCTGTCGAAGGCCGCCCGCCAGTAGTGGCCCAGCGCGAGGAAGGCGAGCCCCTCGGCGTAGCCCGGGTCCGCGCGCACGGAGCGGCGGAGGTAGTCGAGTCCCCGCGCCACGTCACCCTGCTCTTCGGTGAAGACGCCCAGCAGGCGCCAGGCGACGGCACTGCTGGAGTCGAGCGCGAGGGCGCGCCGGAGGTAGCGGATCGGCACGTCATTATTCGTGGGGTCGACCACCTGGGTCAGCGACGCCCGCGTGACCCAGCCATCGACGAGCGACGAGTCGAGCGCCAGACCGCGATCCACCGCCGAGACGGCGCGTGCGAGCATGCTGTCGCGCGACACGCCCGGTACCGGGAAAACGCGCTGGTAGGCGCGCACGTACGCCTTGGCCAGACCGGTCCAGCCGAGCGGATAGCTCGAGTCGCGTGCCACCACCGAACCGAAGAGCGCGATTGCCTCGACAACGCCCGCGGGTGTCCGGCGATCGTAGGCGCGGACGGCCTGGGTGTAGAGGTTGTTGACCTCGGGCGATTCCGCCCGGCTCCGGCGAGCAGCCGCTGACGCCCGGAGCCGCCACACGGCCACTCCCACCGCGAGCAGCATCGCCGCTGCAACGATCGCGACGCTCCACTTGCGTCCCGGCCGGGCGCCGCCGCCGGCACGAAGCGCGCGGGCAAACCCGCCAATGTCGGGATACCGATCGGCTGGCGTCCGCTCCAGCGCGCGCAGCACCGCGCGCTCGACGGCCGGAGGTACCGTGCTGCGTACCGTCACCAGCGGGCGAGCCGGCTCGGCCAGCCGGCGCGCCATGATCGCCTGCACCGTGTTGCCGCTGAAAGGCGGATCGCCCGTGAGCATCTCGTACAGCACCGTCGCGAGGCTGTACTGATCGGTCCGGGCATCGACTTCGCCCCCGAACCCCTGCTCCGGACTCATGTACGCCGGAGTACCGATGGCCAGGCCGGTGCTGGTGAGCTTGTCTCCCTCGGCCAATAGCGCCTTGGCGATGCCGAAATCCACCACGTACACCCGGCCGTCGGAGAGGAAAATGTTCTCCGGCTTGATGTCGCGATGGACGATTCCGGCGCGATGCGCGGCACCCAGCGCTTCAGCGACCGTCTCCGCAATCACCAGCGCTTCCTCGACCGGAGGCTGGCGCTCCCGGCCGAGCCGCTCGCGCAGCGACTGTCCCGAGAGGTAGCTCATCGCGTACCACGGCAGGCTGGTCCCGTCGGAGGCGGGCAGCACGCCGGAATCGAGAATCGGAACGATGTTGGGATGCTGGAGCTGCGCGGTAAGCCGGATCTCGCGGAGAAAACGATCCACTCCGATCGCGCCGGCCAGCTCGGGGTGCAGGACCTTGATGGCGACAGAACGCTCGTGGCGGAGGTCCCGAGCCTTCCAGACCGTTGCCATGCCGCCGCGCCCCAGCTCTGCCTCGAGCCGGTAGTGCTCGCCGACTATGAGCTGCTGAAACCCTGACACCCCAAGAGTCTATCGCCGTCTCAGGGCTTTTGCCCGATAGCGCGGAGCCTCCCCTTCGCCTCGGCGTTGGTGCTGTCGCGCTTGATCGCCTCGCGGAACGCACCAGCCGCGGCGACCGTGTCGCCCTTCATCAAGAGGACGTTGCCGCGGAAGACGTACATCCCCGACGACCCGGGATAGTACTGCTCGTTGAGCTGCAGCAGCGCGAGTGCGGCGTCGAACTGCTTGGCCCGCCCGAGCCGGAAGGCCGCGATGTTGAGCGAGGACTCGCCGAAATCGTAGGCATCGCGCCCGTAGTAGCGGTCGCGCAGCGCTTTGTACGCGCGCAGCGCCGAGTCGGCGCCGCCCGCCGTGGCCGCGTCCTGCACAATCGTGGAGAGCGGCACCGGCCGGTTCACCCCGCGGTGACAGGTGCCGCAGGTGACCAGCGCCGTGGTGACGTCGTGGTGGCCCTCGTGGCCGGGCAGTGTGTCCACCCGGCGGTTGATCTCCTCCAGCATCCGCATCATCTGCCGGGCCACCAGCTTGGTGCGCTTCTCGTCCTTCACGAAGTCGAACTGGTCGAGCGGCATCCCCTCCTCGCCGACGTGGCAGAACTGGCAGCGCACGCCGAGGTAGCTGGTGAAGTTGCGCATGATGCCGATGACGTCGAGCACCGGCGTGTTATGGGGGATGACCTGGGTGTTGACCAGGGAGTCTGGGGGAAACTTGCCTTGCGCGTGCAGGGGCAGCGCGATGGCGAGTGCGAGTGGCGAGAGGCGAGTGGCGAGTGAGCGCATTGGGAGCCTCAGTGTTGTTGCGCCAGACCGGGAATGACCAGGTCGGCGATCTGGGTGGCGAGGTCGTTGACCAGCGGTCCGCGATCGATGCTGAGCAGCACCACGACGCACAGCCGGTCGTCCGGATACGCATAGATGACGGAGGAACCCCCGCCGGGGTGGAGACCATGGTGCAGGATAGCGACGAACGGCCGGCGAGGTCGTCAGCCTTGCGTACGGGTGCGTTTGCATTACGTTTGCATCCCATGGACACCCAGACAACGTTTCGCCTGCCGGCCGCTCTGGCCCAGCAGCTGGCCCGAGTAGCGCGGGAACGTGGCGTGCCCAAGTCGCGTCTCGTGCGGGAAGCGCTGGAGCGCTACTTCGAGGAAGGGGAGCCGCTGACTGCCGCGCAGGTCCGCGAGCGCACCGCGCCATACATCGGCGCGATTCGGCTCGACCATCGGCGCCTGGCGTCGGATCCCATTGCGCACCTGATCCGGGAGCATAACTGGCGGCCGTGAGCCCTCGGTACCGACGGGATACGCTGCTCGATACCGGACCGCTGGTCGCTCTGCTCAATCAAGCCGACAAGTTCCACGCCGACTCCGTCCTGGTCTGGCAGTCCGAAGGGGCGCGGTGTATCACCACCGAGGCTGTGGTGACCGAGGCCACCTATATGGTGGCACGGAGCGGCGGCGACCGTGCGCTCGTCCTGGAGGTTCTGCTGGCGGGCGAGGTTCCCATCTTCAGTCTGGATATCGAGGCGCATCGGACGGCGGCGGCGCTGCTCCGCCGCTATCACGACATCCCGATGGACTATGCCGATGCGACCCTGGTGGTCGCGGCACTGTGGCTGGGAACCAATCGTGTGTTTACCCTCGACAGGCGGGGATTCTCTGCCTACCGGCTGCAAGGTGGCGGCCGGTTTTCCCTGCTTCCCGAACCCTAGAATCGGCCCGCAGGTCGCTTGCGAAATTTTTCACAAGCGCCTAATTTTGACCTGTCATGGAGCGGGAAACGCCGGAACAGTCCATAGGCCGGGGGTACAAATACCTGGCTGCCGGGCTCCGGTTCGCCGGGGGGATCGTGGTCTTCCTGTTCCTCGGCCTCCTGCTCGATCGCAAGCTGAACACGACCCCACTGTTCCTGCTGATCGGGGTATTTGTGGGTGGGGGTCTGGGATTCCTCTCGGTGTACCGCGAGGTGATGGCAGAGGGGCGGAGGGGCGGAGGGGCAGAGGGGAAGTGACTGCGACCGCCCTGCTGGGCATGGTGCTGAGCGCGGCGCTGGCCGCGCTGTCCTATAAACTGTGGGGCCGGCAGGGGGCGATTGCGGCGGCGGGGTTCGGTCTGCTGGCGACCTTGATCCAGATTGGCGCGATCCGGCTGGTGCAATCGGTGCAGGGCGCCCCGATCTCCCGCTTCCTGGCCCGCTGGGGCGCCGGGATGGGGTTGCGGCTCCTCGGCGTGTTAGGGATCGCGCTGGCGGCCGGGCTCGACCCCAAACACTTTCCGCCGCTCGCCGCCGCGGCCGGGTTTCTGGGCGTATTACTTCCGCTGCTCCTGCTCGAGGTACGGGTGATCCGATGATCTGGCTGGCCGCGGCACAGGACATCGACATCGGGGAGATCGTCCTCCATCACACGGCGGACGCCTACGCGCTCGACTTCGGCCCCTTCGGCGAAATCGCCTGGCACCGCTGGCCCGACACCCACCTCGGGCCCCTCACGATCAATCTGACGCCCACCAAGCACGTCGTCTTTCTCGCGCTCGCGGCGTTCCTGGTGTTCGTCACCATGAAGCTCGCGGGCCGGGCCCTTTGTAACGCGCCCCCCGGGGAAAAAGGCCCCGGCCTGGCCCGCATGCGGGTTGACGCCGCTTACCGCGATGCGCGGTGTGGCGATGCCGAGC
>CAYNNS010000061.1:0-13967 GCA_964398345.1 uncultured Gemmatimonas sp.
CTGCTCTCGCCGGGGAGCCTGCGCGAGTTTCTCCGGGCTGAAGGTCTGCGGCCGCGTGAGGAATTGCGCGGCGGCGAGCTGGTGCCCCGCTCCCCGCGTCCGCTCGCGCGGCCCGAGCGACCGCGGGGTGGAGCCGCCGCGGGCGGCCAGTGGCGCAAGAACGAACGGGGGGAATGGGTCCGCACCGAACCGGGAGAATTGCCGGTACCAGACACAGGCGAACCGGCGATCGTGCAGAAAGTCCGGGGGCAGTTCGCCCGCTGGGCCGCCACCAGCGTGGGACTCTTCCTGCTCAACATCGCCACCGGACTGGACACACCTTGGTTCCTCTTTCCCGCGGGCGGCATGGCGATCGGGCTGCTGCGGAATTATTCGCGGCTCTGGCAGGCCGGCTACAGCTGGCGCGACGTGATGAATCCGCCGCCCGCCGCCGACGCGGTGCGGGTGCCCGGCGCCAAAGGACGCAAGACGCTCGCTGCTCCGCGGCGCGAGGAGTACGGACGCTACTTCGACCGCATCGAGTCGGCCTTCAAGGACCGCAAGATGATCGTGACGCTGGTGCAGCAGCTGCCGGCGAGTGACCGCCAGATGTTGCCCGCCGAGATCGTAGAGACCACCGACGAGCTGTATCAGCGCGCCCTCGAGCTGGCCCGCACGCTTAACGATATCGACACGAGCTTCGGCAGCGAGACGCCCGAGCGAATCAAACAGCGGCTCGACCTGCTCACGATGCAGCCCGACGGTCCCGAGCGCGAGCGCCAGATCGGGATCCTGGAACGGCAGTACAAGAACGCCACGGAGCTGATGGAGCGTCGGGCCAGGATCGCGGCGCGACTGGAGTCGAGCCTCCTCGCCATGCAGAACATGCGCTTCGACATGCTGCGGCTGAAGTCCGCCGGCGTAGGCGCCGTGCTCAGCGATCTCACCCAGGCCACGCAGCAGGCCCGGGCCATCTCGCGCGACGTCGACCACGCCATTGCCGCCGCGAGCGAAGTCCGCGAAGCGATGGGCTGACACGACAGTGACCGGTGACCAGTGACCAGTAGCCCGTGACTGGTGCCCCCCTTCGATAATCGGACGTATTGGGAGACTCGGCTGCGCGAGCACTATTCGCTCGCGGGCGTGGGCTACTTGCGGCTGGGCCGCCGCTACAACGCGTGGATGTACCGGGTGCGCGGGGCGGTGTTCGATCGGGTCACCGCCGAGCTAAGCCCCGCGGGTTGGCGCGGGCAGCGCGTCCTGGACGTCGGATCGGGCACCGGCTTCTACGTCGAGCGCTGGCTCCGGCTCGGCGCGCGGGTGACGGGGCTCGATCTCACGAACGTCGCCGTCGGCGCGCTGGCGAGGTCGTTTCCGGCCGCGAGTTTCCTGCAGGCCGACATCGGCGCGGCGCTCCCCCCGCCGCTCGCCGCGGCGTCCTTCGACGCGGTGTCGGCGATGGACGTGCTGTTCCACATCGTCGACGACGCGGGCTACGCCCAGGCCTTCCGCAACCTCGCGACGCTGCTCCGCCCCGGCGGCTGGCTCCTCTGGTCCGACAACTTTCTGCGCCATGCCACGGAGCGGGTGACCCATCAGGTCAGCCGTTCGCTGGCGGAAAGCACGCGACTGGTGGAAGCGGCAGGGTTCGAGGTCGTGCGGCGGGTGCCGATGTTCGTGCTGATGAATTATCCGGCGGACACCCGGTCGCGGCTCGCCCGCTGGGGCTGGACCGCGCTGATGGCACCCGCGCTCGTCGCGGAGCCGCTGGGCTGGCTGCTGGGCGCCGCGCTCTATCCCCTGGAGCGCGCGCTGGTGACCGCGAAGCGGGAGAGCCCCAGCACCGAGCTCATGATCTGCCGGCGGCTTTGTTGAGCCGCCGGAGTATCGCGGTCGGGTCACGGACGGATCACCGCTCCACCTCAGTCGTGTTCTGAATCCGCAAATCCGGCGTTTTCCCATTGCGGCACGGCCGGAGCCATCCCAGCTTGAGAAGCGATGCGCACGGCCTCCGCTAACCCGCGCCGCTGGCGAGCCATCTGGATCTCCGACGTTCACCTCGGCACCCGGCACGCCCAGGTGGACGCCCTGCTCGATTTTCTGCGGACCAACCGCTCGGAATACCTTTATTTCGTGGGCGACCTCATCGACGGCTGGGAGCTCCGGCGGAGCTGGTTCTGGAGTGAGAGCCATAACACGCTGATCCAGAAGATTCTCCGGCGTGATCGCAAGCGCAGCAAGGTCGTCTACGTCACCGGCAACCACGACGAGTTTCTCGAGAGCTTCACCGGGTTGCGCTTCGGCGGTGTCCGGCTGGTGCGCGACGCCATTCACACCGGAGCGGACGGACGCCGCTACCTGGTGATTCACGGCCATCAGTTCGACGGGCTCACGCACTTCAACCGGCTGCTGGAGCGGCTGGGCTCGCGGCTCTACGGCTGGGTTCTCGATCTCAATCTCTGGCTCAACCGCCTGCGCCGCCGGCTCGGGCTCGGCTACTGGTCCTTCGCGGCCTACCTCAAGGACCGGACCAAGCGCGCGGTCCAGTACGTCACCAGCTACGAGCTGGCGATGGTCCGCCTCGCCGAAGCGCGCCAGGTCGACGGCATCATCTGCGGCCACATCCACCGCCCCGAGATGCGTCGCATGGGCCGGCTCTCCTATTTCAATTGCGGCGATTGGGTCGAAAGCTGTACCGCGCTGGTCGAGGACGACGCGGGCACCTTCAGCCTCATTCATTTCCATGAAGATCTTGTTTACCGTGCAGGGCGAAGGACGCGGGCATCTGACCCAGGCGCTGGCGGTCCAGCAGAGCTTATCACGGCTGGGGCATGACGTCGTCGCGGTCGTCGCCGGCCGCAACAGCACCCGCGCGCTCCCCGCCTACTTCACCAGGAGCTTCGCGTTTCCCGTTATCTCGCTGCCGAGCCCCGGGTTCGTGCTGCGCGACAACCGCTCGGTCGCCGTCGCGGCCACCCTGCGGCGCGCGTTCCGTGAGCTCCCGTCCTATCGCGCCAGCGTCAGGCGGCTCGCCGGGCTGATCCGCGATACCGGTCCCGACCTCGTCATCAATTTCTTCGAGCCGCTCACGGGCCTGCTCCAGCTCTGGCACCGCTGTTCCGTCCCCGTCCTCGCGGTCGCCCATCAGTTCATGGCGCGCCATCCCGACGCCGTCCGGCTCCCGGGTTCACCCCTCGACCGCCTGGGGCTCCGGCTGTTCACGCGCCTGGTCGGCGCGCGCTCCTGGAACCTCGCGCTCTCGTTTTTTCCAGCCGCCGACCTGCCGGACCGGCGCCTGTTCGTGGGACCACCCTTGTTGCGGCGGGAGCTGTTCGAGCTGGCACCCCGCCCCGGGAACTACTATCTCGCCTACCTCCTCAATCACGGCTACCGCGACGAGGTCGTGGCCTGGCAGCGGCAGCACTCCGACATGGTGCTGCACTGCTTCTATGACCGCCCGGAGGCCCCGGAGGTGGAACAGGTTTCGACCAACTTGTTCTTTCACCGGATCAATGCGCAGCGATTCCTGCAGCTGATGGCGGGGTGCCGCGCCGTGGTCAGCACCGCGGGCTTCGAGTCGGTGTGCGAGGCGGTCTGGCTGGGCAAACCGGTGTTTCTGGTGCCGGTCGCGAATCATGTCGAGCAGCGGCAGAACGCGCACGAGGCGGTACAACTCGGGTTCGGCATCAGCGCCAGCGGCTTCGCACTGGATGGACTGGGCGAGCTGCCAGCCGCGCTCGACAGCTCCGACTTTCGGGAATGGGTCGCCCAGGCCGAGCCGAACCTGGAGCGGGTTATTCGGGAGGTGGTGAGCGGACCGCGCCGCGCCGCGGTCCCCTTCCCGAGCATGGAGGCTGCACCAGGGAAGCTGCGCTAGCGGCTCGGACCGCTTGCGGGCGGCGGGTCTTCCTGGAGCCGGAACGCGCCGGCCTGTTCGGAGAGCTGCTCTGCCGACGCGGCAAGGCTCGTGGCGGTTCCGACGATTTCCTCACCGCTGGCACTCTGCTCCTGGGCCGACGCCGCGACCTCCTGCATCGCCACCGCGAACGCTTCGGTGCCGCGCGCGAGCGCATCGAGCCGGCGGGTGGTGGCGTCGACGACGTTGTTCGTGGTACGCGAGCCCTGCTCGATCGCCGCCGTCCAGGCCTCGGTATCGGCCACGGCGGCTTCAACCTGCCCGAACGATTGCAACCCCTGCTGCGTGGTGTGGCGTACGCTCGCCGCGGCGGTCGCCGCGCGCGAGCTGGCCAGCCGCGTCTCGGCCACCTTCGCGAGCAGTGCGGTAACCACCTTCTCGGTGCGCTCCGCCGCTTCACCGGTCCGATCGGCGAGGCGCTGGACCTCCTGCGCGATCACCACGAACCCGGCTCCCTCGGTACCGGCGCGTTTGGCTTCCATGCCGGCGCTGAACGCGAGCAGTTTGGACTGGCGCGCCATGTGCTGCATGAGCGCGACGAACTCCCGGATTTCCTCCGATGCGGTCGCGAGGGTCTCCGCGGCGGCGACATTCTGCTGGACCTCATTCACCAGCAGCTCGAGCTCCCGGGCGCTGGCGTCCAACCGTTCGCGGTTCTCCTGCGCGAATGCCCGCAGCCGCTGGTTGCGGCGCGCGCCCTCGGTCAGCCCGTGGGTGAGCGCGACCGACAGCTCGTTCATCTTGGTGGCGTCGTCCGACATGGCGTGGATCGTCTGGGCCATTTCCGCGGAGCGCTGGTGCAGCTCGGCGGACATCTGCGCCATCCGCTGCGACAGCGCCGACATGGCCTCGGAACCGGCCGTCAGGTCGAGGGCCATGGACGCGGTCTCCGCAGCCGAGCGCTTGATGGCGAGCGTCAGGCTGCGTAACCCGGCGATCATCGCCCGCGTGGCCCGTGCCAGGCGACCCATCTCATCGTCGGTCGCCGTTTCCGCCACCTGAACGGAGAGATCCCCCGCGGCCACCGATTCGGCGGTTGCAGCCAGGGCCGCCGCCGGCGTGGTGATGCGACGGGTCATGAACCCGTTGACGGCGGCGAGGGCGCCGAGCAGCAGCAAAAACAACCCGATCGCGCCCGCGCCCAGGGCGGTGCGGCCGCGGCGCAAGTCGGCGAGCGCCAGCGCTTCCGGCGAATGGGCCACCACGCGCCAGGCCTTGCCGTTGATGGTGCGGACGGTGCCGAATTGCACCAGCGTGCGGCCATACCGGAAGATCGCGGCGCTGGTTTGCCGCGGCAGCGCCTCCTGGTCCTGCAGCGGTTGCAGCAGTGGGCTGGAGTCCGAGCTGGCGAGCACGCGTCCCGCCGAATCGATCACCGCGACCGCGACGACGCCCGGCGTCGCCGCGGCACGAACCGCCTCCTGCAGCTCGACCAGCCCGAAGACCGCCTTCATCACGCCGACGGGCTTGTCCCCATCCTTCGCACGGACGGCACTCGACACCGAGCTGGAGATCTGCCTGGCGGAGGAATCGTAGGTCGCGTCGGGCGGGACCAATCCCCTGGCCATGGCGTTCTGCCACCAGCTCTCGTCGCTCTGGACGAAGTCGGAAGTGCGCTCAGTCGTGAGGACGTTGAAGCCGTGGATTTCGGTAACGAGGACCTCCGCCAGATCGAGGAAGGAGGCGCGATCGAGCAGGAATTCCCGGGTGCGCGGGTCCGCATCGAGGGTTCGCGTGGAATCGAAGCGGCGTTCGAGCGCGTCGATGGGCTGGCCGACCAGGCCCATTCGGGTGGCGAGGTCGGAGCCCCGCCGGGCAGCGTCCACGACCGCCGGAAGTGAGGCCAGCAACATGACCTGGCGCTCGCGCTCGGCAACGACCCGGTCAATGACCAGCGCCGCCTGCTCCGCGGCCTGGCTCAAGTTCTCGGCGGCATTGCGCGAGACGCGCCCCTCGAGCAGGCGGCTGCCCGCCCACGCGAGCAGAGCCAGAATGACGAAGAGCGCGACGCCCGTCCACAGGACGATGCGACGGCTCAACGAGCTGGCGGAATTCAAGGTGGAGCCTGCCATTGGTCCTGAAAGTGTACAACTACCACCGGCTATGTGGGGGGGTGCGCGAAAGCGCCGTCGAGCTCGGCGCCGGAAACCGCTCGGGCGAGGGCCGTGAAGGTTCCCTGCTCCGCGATCTCCGTCGCGGCCTCCAGAAACCCGGTCCAGGCCGCGCGGGCCAGCGCC
The DNA here is from genome assembly GCA_964398345.1 of uncultured Gemmatimonas sp. Classification (GTDB taxonomy): domain Bacteria; phylum Gemmatimonadota; class Gemmatimonadetes; order Gemmatimonadales; family GWC2-71-9; genus JABFSM01. Next base: position 6,133 of record CAYNNS010000061.1, read on the forward strand.
CCGCCGACGCTGATGCGCCGGACCCCGGCTCGCGCCAGATCAGCTACGGTGGTGAAGTCGCTGTTGACCAGAACGTTCACCGGTTTGGGGGCCACCGCCTGAATCACCGCGGCGATCTCCGCAGGCGCCCGGATGCCGGGAGCGTACAGGCAGTCGGCGCCGGCGTCGGCATAGGCCGTCAGGCGCCGAATGGTCTCGGAGAGATCGGGCCGGCCGACGATGAAGCCTTCGGAGCGGCCGGTCAGCACCACACCGGTTCCGCTCGCGTCGATGGCGACACGCGCCGCACGAATCCGCTGGACCGCCAGCCCGAACTCGAAGAGCGGACGGGCGGAATCGCCGGTGGAATCTTCGATGGAGAGTCCGGCGATCCCGGTGGCCGTCGCGGCCGCGACGTGCTCCGCCACGCCGCGGGGCTCGGTGGCGAAGCCGCCTTCGAAGTCCGCGTTCACCGGGACCTCCACGCTGGAGCTGATGGCCCGCAAGTGGGCCAGGGCCTCGGCGAGGGTGACGTGATTGTCGGAACGGCCCAGCGACCAGGCAAAGCCCGAGCTCGTCGTGGCGAGCGCGCGAAACCCGAGCCGGGCGAGGGTGCGGGCGCTGCCGGGGTCCCACGGGTTAGGGATGACGAAGCACCCCGACGCGTGGAGCTCGCGAAACACCCGGCAGCGCGGCAGCATCAGTGGGTGAGCACGATGAACCAGGAGGCGACGATGGGCCCCCGCGGACCGCGCGCGCCGGGAGCGGGTGGAGGCGAGCCCGGCGCCGGTGCCGGAGGCGGTCCAAACTCGGGCTGAAAGAGATAGGCGATGTGTTTGACCGGATCGACGGCGATGGTCTTGGCGCCACGGAAGGTGACCACGTTGGCCACGACGCTGTACTTGTCGGGCGAGTCCTGCCGGACGACGGTGACACTGCTGTCGCGACCGGCCGGGATGTAGATGAGCTTCTCCCCCGGATCCCAGCCGAGGGCGTCGACCCCGTCACCGTTCGCGACACTGGCGACGACCTTGCCGGTGCCCGCGTCGACGATCACCGAGGTCTTGCTGCAGCCCGAGAAGATCCGGTTGGTCGCGCGGTCGTAGGCGATGCCGGTGGGACCATCACACGGCGCCAGCGGCCACGAGGCGATGGCCTTCATGGTCTTCTCGTCGATTACCTGAATGGTGCTCTTGCCCTCGTTGTTCACGAACAGCTTGCCCTTGCCATCGCTGGCGGCGCCTTCCGGGGCGTTGTCTTCCAGCTCGACCGTGCCGACGATGTCGCCACTGTTGGCGTCGAGCGCGACGACGGTCCCGATCGGCCGGCTGTGATTAGTGAGGATGACGCGGTCGGAAAACTCGTCGTACATGATGCCATCGAGACCGCCGGGCGGGATCTTGATCCGCTTGAGCACCGCGAGAGTCTTGAGGTCGAACATGTCGACGGTGGAATCCCCCGCGCTGGTGATGAAACCGTGATTGTGCTTGGCGGCCAGGGCGATCCCGTGCATGCGTGGCGTGTCGGGAATGTCCCCGAGGACTTTGCCGGTCGCACCGTCGATCACCATCACATGGGTGCCGCGCGACACGAAGACCCGGCCGGTCCCGGGCTCGGCAGTCAGATAATCGGTGCCCCCGTCACCACCGATGTTGTACTTCTGGACTTTGAAGCTCTGTGCGCTCACCGGACCACTCAGGGTCAGGGCGAGGGCGACGCAAACTAGGGAACGCCTTGTCATGGGAACCTCGTGAAGGAAATGAATACTCAGAGTACGCCGCCTAATGGGAGATCGTTGCGGAATCGACCGAGATCGTAGCGCGGCGCCGGATGCTCACCGCACGCAGCGCTGCCACCGAGCACCCGGAGGACATGGAGCAGTCTAGCCGACTCATGGGGCGTCATAGACTAGCTCTGCAGCACGAGGTCGCGCAAACCATCCCACGAGAGGTTCCCCCCGCTCAGGATCAGGGCGACGACCTTGCCGCGTAAACGGTCGCGGAGCCGGAGCGCACCCGCCAGCGCCGCGGCACCGGCCGCTTCGACGAGCGTGCGGGTTTCCTCCAGGAGGAGCCGCATGGCACTGCGCAGCTCCGCATCGGTCACCAGAATGAAATCGTCGAGGTCGCGGTGGAGAATCTGCTGCGGCAACTCGAAGGGGGCGCCGGTCGCGAGGCCTTCCGCAAACGTGGCGATGGGTGCCGTCACGGGACGGTGCTCCCTCCAGGAGCGATAGGCCGCCGGCGCGCCCTCCGCCTGGATGCCGATGACCTGGATGCGCGGGTTAGTCGCCCTGGCCACGAGGCAGGCGCCGGCGGCTCCGCTCCCGCCACCGACCGGCACCAGGACGGCCTCCACCCCCGGCAGAGACTCGACGATCTCCAGCGTGTGGGTCGCCACGCCGCTGATGAGGTGCGGCTCGTCCCCCGACGACAGGTAGCGCAGGCCCTCGCGATCCGCCGTCTCCTCGACATGACGCCGGCAGTCCTGAAAGTCGCGCCCGATGAAACGGACCTCGGCACCGTACTCCGCGATGCTCTTGACCTTGCCGGGATTGGCGCCGTTGGGAACCGCGACGACCGCGCGTACGCCGAACAGCCCCGCGGCATAGGCAACGCTCTGTCCGTGATTTCCGGTGGAGGCGGTGATGATGCCGCGGGCCCGCTCGCCCGCGGCGAGCCGGGCCATGAAGTTGACGCCGCCGCGGACCTTGAAGGCGCCGGTCGGCAGATGGTTTTCGTGCTTGACCCAGACTTCGGCGCCCACGGCGTCGCCCAGGCCCTTGTAGCAATAGAGCGCGGTGGGACGCAGGTGCGGGGCGATGGTGCGCCGCGCGTCGAGCACCGCAGCGAAATCCGGGACCGCGGCACGGCCCATGGCTAGGGCTGCGGCGCCGGCTTGATCTCCTTGCTCGCGTCGCGGCGCCAGTCCTTGTCGAGGAACGGTACCCCCTCGGAGAGCCAGCGCGGGGCGGGAGCGCCACGCAGGTAATGATCGAAGAACTGAAAGTACCGAATGGTGAGGTCGCGCCGGTTGGCGAGCCCGCGCAATCCGTGGCCCTCACCCGGATAGGCCAGCAACGTCGCCGTCTTGCCGTTGAAGCGCAGCGCGTTGTAGAAGCCGAGGCCCTCCTGAAACGAGACGGTGGGGTCGGCGGTGCCGTGCATGATCAGAAACGGCGCACTCACTTCCCGGACGTGGGTCATGGCGGATTCGAAGCGGTAGAGCTCCGGGTTGTCCCAGGGATTGGTTCCTTCGCGACCCTGACCGTAGAGATAGTAGTCGTAACCGTTCGACCCATCCCGCCCCGGAACCTGGTAGGACCAGCCCCAATTGTGGTTGAAGTCCGAGGTCAGATCGGTGACTCCAGCACCCATCCCCACGGCGACAAAGAGCCGGGAGCGGGTCCCGATGAACGCCACACCTTCCCCGCCGTAGCTGTGGCCATTGACGCCGATGTGCTTGGGATCGGCATAGCCCAGCTCGATCACCTTCCGGGTGGCTGCCTCGACGCACTCGAGCATGTCGCTGTGGGACGCGCCGGTGTTGAAGTACACATCGGGAATCAGGGTGATGTAGCCGCGGCTCACGGCTTCCATCGGAATGGAGCCCATGCTGCCCAGGTACGTCGGCGCGGTGTAGCGGTGCAGGTTCTGGGAATTCTTCTCGTAGAAATTGACCAGCATCGGACGCTTTTCCCCGGGCTTGTAGTCATCGGGGAGCGTCAGGAGTGCCTGCAGCCGCATTCCCTTCTTGTTGGTGAAATCGACCAGCATCCGGTGCCCCCAGGCGTACTCGGCCTGTTGCGGATTCAGGTCGGTGATCCGCTTGGCATCCTGGAAGGTCGGGCCGGAGACGCGGAGGTCGGGAAACTCGACGAACGTTTCACGGGTAAAGAGGAATTTGTCCGCCTTGGCAGCCTTCAACGGAACGCTGTAGGCGGCGTCTTCATACACCAGTTCGGTGAGCTTGCCACGATCGAGCAGATAAAAGCCCGACTTCTTGGTCCACTGTCCGTACGCCGCAAAGAGCAGCGGCTTGGCGGGATCGATCGCGAGGGCACGCGCCCGCTCCAGCGGGCCGAGCCCCTCGGTCGGCTCGGTATTCAGGTAACGAAAGCGGATCTCATTGCGACTGCCCGTGCCACCGGTCAGGTTGGTCGCGGCGCTGCCATCGAGCGGTGCGAGCCAGAGGTCATAGCGCTGCGACAGCACCACGCCCTTCCCATCGCGGGTCCAGTTCACGCCGCCATAGGCCGGCTTGGGGCCGGGGTGATCGAATTCCTGGTCGACGAAGCTCGGCCCGCCGTTCTTGAGGAGCGGAGCCGTCGTGCCGCCATCGAGGTCGAAGAGCTGGAATTGCCCGTCGCGCCAGTACAGGAAATAGCGGCCGTCGGGAGAGGTGCCGAAGGTGTGACTGCCCGTCGAAGTATTGGTGATCTGCGCGCGGAGCATGAGTGTCCGCTCGCCGGTGTGGGTATTGATCCGATAGAGATCGGCCGCGGGCCGCTTGTAATCCGAGATGTAAGCGCGCTCGTCCGCTCCAATGCCCCAGCGACCATCGAGGGTCAACTGGACGTCTCGCACCGTGGAATCGGCCAGGCGAATGAACTGATGTTTGCTGACGTCGAACCCCGCGCGGTAGGTGAAGCCACGATCGGCTTCGGCTCGCGCCATCTGCACCGACTGAATCCAGGGATCGCTCGTGCTCCACACGTCCACGTCGGCCACCTCGTCGGTACTCTTCTTGCGCTCGGTGCTATCGAGCGCCGCGTGCTGCTCGCGGGTACCGAAGAAGACCAGCTGGCCGTCGGCGCTCCAGCTCAGCTCGCGCTTCTCGCTCACCACCTGCCCCCGGGGGAAACCCGCCGCCAAGGTGTCGAGCACGACCGGCGTCTCTTCCGTTGCGGCGCCGAGCAGCGCGTACACATCCGGAAACGCCAGGAGAACGTTGGTCTTCTCGGCCTGCTTGTCGACGTCTTGTCCCTTGAGAACCGCGAGCGCCGTGCCGGCTTCGTTCCAGGCGAGCCGGCTGTAAGTGCGCGAATCGTCGTCGAGTGGATGGACGCCGCCGTTGCGGAAATCGATTACGTAGAGCCCGTTCGCGTCCTTTTCCGCCGCATCCACCGTGTAGGCGAGCAGGTCACCCTTGGCATTGAAAAGGATTTCGTTGACGCTGCCGAGCAGCTGGTCGAAGCCGGTTCGGAGATCGTGCAGCACCACGTCGACGCCCTTGAACTTTGCCTTGGGATCGGGCTGGCGCCGCCGCAGCAGCAAGCGGCCGGAGCCGTTCGCAAAGCTGAACGACTGCACGTCCTCCCAGGTCTGCGTGGCTCCGGTGCGCAGATCCATGAGCTGCGCCTTCCGGGTGACCGGCTTGGTGGCGTCGCGGAGCTTCTTGGCCTCGGCGTAGGGGAGCTCGAGGTAATAAGCGACCCAGCGCGAATCGTCCGAAAAGACCGGTTGGGTGGCGTTGGCAATCTCCTGATCCCGATTGGCGTCGAGCCGGAGCAGGTGCACCGCCGGCTGGGGATCGAGGGAACTCGGATGCCGGGTGCCGTAGGCGACCCAGTTGCCGTCGCCGGAGATCCGGCTGTTCTCGACGCTCTTCCAGCGGGCATAGTCATCGACGCCGAGCAGCTTCTTGCTGCTCTGGGCGGCGAGCGGCGGCAGGGCCGCCAGCAGGACCGCCAGGGCACGCGGGAGGACGGCAAACAACTGGCGCGGGTGTGACACGGCGCTTCTCCTCGACGAATGCGTCTGCGGGTTACTGCGGGACCTTACTCCTTCGCCTGCTCCAGCGAGGCGTTGAGCGCCGCCGAGAGGGCGGCGTCACCGCTGAGCATCGCTTTCCACGACAGTTCCAGACCCTTCCGCCTGCCCTTCTGGGTCAGCTTCAGCCCCTCGGGGTGAATCATCAGGATGTAGGGCTCGCCGTCAATGACGAGCTCCCGCTTGAGGGGCTTCTCGAGTTTGGTGGCCACGCGTCCCTCGGGAGGATAGGGGTGGTCCAAATGTAGGTCAGGAATCCCCCAGGGAAACCCAGGCCCCCAGGGCCGCCATTTTCTGCTCCTGGCGCCAGGGCCCACCCCCCACTGGCCGCCAGCCTTTGAGCTCTGCCAGCAGCTCGGGCGCGGGGCGGCCGAATCGGGCGCTGGCGCGGGCCGCCAAATCCCGCTCCAGGAGGGTGCTGCAGCTGAGGCCGGCCGCGGTGAGCGCCTCGCCGGATACGCGCCGGAAGAGCTGTCCTTCGAGTGCATGAATCCGTATGTGCGGATTGGTAATCCGGCTGGGATCGGTGTCACTCGATGCCACCAGGACGGCCCGCTTGGGGGCGTGACCGGAAGCCCGGAGTGTGGCAAGCAATCGCTCAGCACCGGCTCGCGCCGAGCCTTCGATCAGCCCGATCAGCCGGCGCAGGACGCGGTCGTCGTGCTGCGGGGTTCCTGCGCCGGCATGGTGCGGCTGGAGCGTCGCTGGCTCGGCGGGATCGCTGAGCTCGAGGCGGCTCGCATCCAGCACCACCGGCCGTTCGGGCGGGCCGCCCAGCAGTACGGTCGCCCCCCAGCCGGATTTGATCTTGACGCCGAGCACCGGCGTCATCGCAGCCGCTTCTTGACCGGCTCGCTTGCGACGCTGATGAGGATTTCCCGGAGCGCCTCGGCCTGCGCCCCTCCGACTCGTGCCAGCACCGTGTTGATCTGCACGATCGCGAGCGGGGTCTTGGGGGTCTCCCGGATGATGTCGTCGATACTGCGGCGCAGCTGATCGCGCTCGTAGGCGTCGAGCGCGGCGAGCTCCCGGATCAGTGCCCGCGCCGCCGACATACTCCGCTCGGTCCAGGGCAACGGGCGGCCGCAGGAATGACAATACTGTGGGACCCGCTCCAGCGGCCGGCCCGGGTCCCGATAGAAGTAGCCGGGGATCGGCTCCCGGCACCCGGTGCACGCCGAGATCGCCTGGGCACCGCAGATAGAGCAGCAGGCGGCATTGAGAGAAGGCAGGCCTCTGGAGCGATCGTTCAGCAGATGGCCGTTGGTGCAAATCAGCGCCACGTCCCAGACTTCGTGGAGTTCGCTGAGACCGGAGAGCGTGGGACCCCGGCTGGGGTCGTAAAACTGCAGCTGGCTGTCGGTCACCAGAGGGCGCGATTGAAGAATGGGAGGTAGCGTTAGGCAAGATACTCGGAATTCTTCCGCCGACCATACGACCGGAGTCGACCGGTGCTGGCCAACTGGATCACACTGTCGCGTTTTCCGCTCCTGCTGCTCAACATCCTGATTCTTTACCTGGGATCACCCCTGCTACGGCTGGTCGGCGTCGGGTTGCTGCTCGGCGGGTTGCTGCTCGACACCGTGGATGGGATGGTGGCGCGGAGGCGGGGCCAGACGAGCCTTTTCGGCAGCGTGCTCGACATCGCTGCCGACCGCACGTTCGAGCTGGTACTCTGGGTCTGCTTTGCCGACCTGAGGCTCCTGCCGGTAGCCATCCCACTGATCGTCATAGCGCGGACCACCCTGACCGATGCCTTCCGAAGTATCGGAGTGGGACAGGGCACCGCCCCCTTTGCCCAACATCGGACCGCGCTGGGTCGCTTCCTGGTGAAGTCCGCGGTCATGCGAGTCGGATACTCTGCAAGCAAAGTGATCACCTTCTGCGGCCTGGCGCTGACCCAGGCGTTTGCGGGATTTCCACCGGATTCGACGCCGGCCCGCTCGGTCCCGGCGTTGCTCGAGAGTTTCCAGGTGCTGGCGTGGGTGGCGGTGGTCTTCTGCGTCTTTCGCGGGCTTCCGGTGATCATTCACTGGCTCAAGCATTCCTGGGGAACACCGAAACCCGCCCCGGAGCCGAGCTGAG